>NZ_JBSFBM010000568.1:0-2456 GCF_053592955.1 Micromonospora sp. NPDC002411
TCCCCAGACCCAACTGTTGAGCAGGACTATGTGCGCGGAGCCCACCAGCCAGCAGAGAAAGATCACGCCGAGCCCGGAGAACACCTCCGCCGGCGAGTCCTCCGTCTCCAGGTCATCGGTGGCGATCATGACGACCAGCAGCGTCGCGGTGAGAAAGTAGCCGAGGGCCGCGAGGCCGAGCCGTCGACTGCGCCGTCGCACCGCGTACGCCAGCACCACCAGCCAGGTCCCGGTGCCGAACGACACGAGTGCCAGGAGGGTCCCGAGGACTGTGGTGGTGGTGCTCACCCACGTTGGTAGCGGGTGCCGCTCCCGGCGTGGCTGTTCGACAGCGAACGGCGAAGGCGAGCCGGCGGGCAGACCGTCACGTGCGAGGTGGAGCGGCGAGGGCAGATCCGCGTAGTGAGGAACGGGCGCCGGGGCCGGCGGGACGGGCGCCTGGACCGGGACGGTCGCCTGGACCGGGACTGCCGGAGCGGGTCGCCCTGCGTTCGGGACACCGGCGGTGAGGGTCGGGTCGGCCCGCAGGATCCGCGCGTGCAGCTCCCGGAGCGCCTCGCCGGGCCCGATGCCGTGCTCCTCGCGGAGCAGGCTGTCGATGTCCCGGTACGCCGCGAGTGCCTCGGCCTGCCGACCGCTTCGGTACAGCGCGAGCATGTACTGGTGGCGCAGCCGCTCCCGGACCGGGAACTCGGCCACCAACTCGACCAGCTCACCGACCGTCTCGCGGTGCCGCCCGCTGTCCAGTTCCAGCTCCGCGCGGGTCTCCAGGGCGACGGCCCGTAGCTCCACCAGGCGGTGCCTGGCGGCCTCGAACACACCACCGGAGAAGCCGGTGAACGGCTCCCCGTGCCACCGGGCCAGAGCATCCGTCAGCTCGGCCAGCGCCTCCTCCGGGCTTTCCGACGCGTGCCGCCGGGCGGCCTGGACGCCCCGCTCGAAGCGGATCGCGTCCACCGCCTCCGGGTCGACCCGGAGCAGATAGCCGGCATCGGTCAGGCTCAACACCTGCCCGGGCGTACGCGGCGAACGGTCCGGCTCCAGCACCCGGCGCAGCCCGGCGACGTACTTCTGCACGACGTTGGGGCCGTTCGCGGGCGGATCCTCCGGCCAGACCGCCTCGATGATCTGCCCGGTGGACACCGGACGGCCCGGGGCGAGCAGCAGCACGGCGAGTACCGCGCGCTGTTTGCCCGGACCGAGGTCGATCTCCCGGTCGGCGTACCAGGCCCGCTGAGGCCCGAGGATCTCGAAACGCAGCTGTCCTGACATGCGAGTTTCCGCTCCTGACACCCCCGTGAGCACCGGACGGCAGTGCCCGGCAGCCGGACGGCAGCATATCGGCAGCCGGACCGCCGTGATGGTCCGCAACATCGTCGTCGGCAGAAGCCACGCAGCGAGAAAGAGACATGCGATGACACAGGCAACGGGCACCGCCGGCACCTTCGGGCGGACGGTCGGCACGATCGCCGCCGCACTGGCAGCGACCACCTTCCTCGGGGGTTGCGGGACGAAGGACGAGCCCGCCGCGGCACCGCAGAACAGCCCGGCCGCCAGCCCCAGCGTCAACCCGAAGGACGCGCTCCTGGACGCCGTACCGGACGGCTCCGAGGGGGCGTTCCGGTTCAGCGGCAAGGATTCGACGAGCACCATTAACGGCCGGATCGATCCGACGGCCAAGGCGTTCGAGCTCAACATGAACATGCCGCCCGACTCGGACGGCATCGTGGTGAAGATGTCGTTCCTGGTGATCGAGGACCAGAACTGGGTGAAGGCGAAGTTCAGCGGCCGCTCCGGCCTGCCGAAGTTCCCCGACAAGTGGATGAAGCTGGACCGGGCGAAGTTGACCGACGCCGCGAGCATCCCGACCTACGACGGCGTGGACCAGGGCAACGCCGGCCCGCTCATCCAGGCGGCGACGTCAGTTGAGGAGAAGAGCCCCGGGCAGTACGTCGGGTTCATCGACGTGAGCGAGGCGGAGGCGGCGAAGGCGCTGGACGACGGCGAGGCGGCGGCGCTCGGCGAGGCGGCGAAGAAGGTGCCGTTCACGGCGGTGGTCGGTGCGGACAAGCACCTGGCGTCGCTGACGCTGAAGATTCCGGCCGCCGGCAAGGCGAAGGCGTACGACTACGTCATCAACTACGCCGACTACGGCAACGCCCCGAAGATCACCGTCCCCACCGGCAACGCCGCCACCAAGGCCCCGACGATGGCGTACGACATGCTCAACGGCTGACCCACACCACCGGAGGGCGGCGGCCACACGGGGGGCCGCCGCCCAATCCCTGTTGATCAAGAGGTTTGCGTCATCGTTCGGCCGAATCCTGACGCAAACCTCTTGATCAACACGGTCGGGGTCAGCGGGGCACCGTGAGCAGGTGTCACGTTCGTGACAAGTTCCGTTGGATCATTCTTGCCGCCGGGCACCCGGGCGTAGGCTGCGCAGCGTGACGCAC
>NZ_JBSFBM010000569.1:0-2448 GCF_053592955.1 Micromonospora sp. NPDC002411
GTGGCTGATCTCCGCGCGCAGCGACGACGCCCTGCGCGCACAGGCCACCCGACTCGCCGACCACCTCGACGAGCGGCCCGACGCCGACCCGGCAGACGTCGGCCGTTCGCTGGCCGCGCGCGCCACCCTCGCCCACCGGGCCGTCGTCCTCGGTACGGATCGGCAGGCCGCGCTGACTGCCCTCGCCGGCGGGACGACGGGCCCCGGCCTGGTCACCGGCACTGCACAGGGCGGGCGTACCGCCTTCGTCTTCTCTGGCCAGGGCTCGCAACGGCACGGCATGGGCTTGGACCTCTACGACAGGTTCCCCGTGTACGCGGAGGCGTTCGACGCGGTCTGCGCCGAGCTGGACCGTCATCTCGACCGGCCGATCCGGGACGTGATCGCGGACGACGCGAAAGCCCTGGACCAGACGGTCTACACGCAGGCCGCGTTGTTCGCCGTCGAGGTGGCGTTGTTCCGCCTTGTCGAGTCGTTCGGGGTCAGGCCGCATTTCCTGGTGGGGCACTCGATCGGCGAGATCGCCGCCGCGCACGTCGCCGGGGTCATGTCGCTGGCCGACGCGGCGACGCTTGTCAGCGCCCGAGGTCGATTGATGCAGGCGCTTCCGGCCGGTGGGGTCATGGTCGCGGTACGAGCCACCGAGGCGGAGGTGCTGCCGCTGCTGACCGACGGGGTCTCCGTCGCCGCGATCAACGGCCCGCGTTCCGTGGTGCTGTCCGGTGTTGCCGACGAGGTCGCAGCGGTGGCAGCGGCCTTCAAGAAGTCGAAGCGGCTACGGGTCAGCCACGCCTTCCACTCGGTGTTGATGGAGCCCATGCTGGCCGAGTTCGCCGAGGTCGCGGAATCCCTCGCCTACGAGTCACCGCGCATCCCCGTGGTGTCCAACCTGACCGGGCAGGTCGCCGAGACCCAGGACGCCGCGTACTGGGTGCGGCACATCCGGGAAGCGGTCCGCTTCGCCGACGGCATCACCACACTGGAAGACTTCGGTGTCAGCACGTTCGTGGAGATCGGCCCCGACGGGGTGCTGTCGGCCATGGGCGCGGACTGTGTGAGCGACGCGGTGTTCGTACCCGTGCAACGCTCTGACCGCGACCAGGCAGCCACCTTGCTGACCGCCCTCGCGCAGGCCTTCGTGCGCGGCGTCGCTGTCGACTGGACGTCGTGCCTGAGCGGCGGGCGGCTGATCGACCTGCCGACCTACGCCTTCCAGCACGAGCGTTACTGGCCGAGCGTTCCGGAGCCGGTCACCGCGACCGCCGCCGGCGAACCGGCCGACGCCGAGTTCTGGGCCGCTGTCGAGGACGGCGACCTGGCGCGATTGGGTATCACTGCGGACAGCGCCGGTGACCTGCTGCCGGCGCTGGCCGAATGGCGTCGCAAGCGTCAGGACGCCGACGTCGTCGACGGCTGGCGCTACCGGACCACCTGGCGTCCGGTCACCGGCGACGCCTCCGACACCCTCGACGGCCGCTGGCTGGTCGTCGGCGCCGACCCCACCGACGAGAACCTCGTCGGCTTCCTCGCGAGCACACTCGCCGAGGCCGGCGCCGACGTGCTCCACGCCCACGACGCGACCGACCTGACCGACCTCTCCGCACCGATCGCGGGCATCGTCGCCGTGGCCGACGCTGGAGCCGACCTGCTCGCCCTGGTCCAGCAGTTCGCCGGCACGGACGTGACCGCCCCGCTGTGGGTGGTGACGGCGGGTGGGGTGTCGGTCGGGCGTGGCGACGTCGTTTCCCCAGCGGTGTCGGCGGTGTGGGGTCTGGGTCGGGTGGTCGGTCTGGAGTTGCCGCACCTGTGGGGTGGTCTGGTCGATGTTCCGGCTGTCTGGGATGCGCGGGTGGGCGCCCGGTTGGTGCGGGTGTTGGCCGGTGGGTTCGGTGCCGAGGACCAGGTCGCGGTGCGGTCGTCGGGTGTGTATGTGCGGCGGTTGACGCGTTCGACGGCGGTGGCTGGCGAGCAGCCGGGTTGGTCGCCGTCGGGAACGGTGCTGGTGACCGGTGGCACCGGTTCGTTGGGCGGACGCGTCGCGGTGTGGGCGGCCGAGCGTGGCGCCGAGCACCTGGTGCTGGTGTCGCGGCGAGGCCCGCACGCCGCAGGAACTGCCGATGTGGTCGCTGCGGTCGAGGCCGCCGGCGCCCGGGTGACAGTCGCGGCATGCGACATGGGCGACCGGGATGCGGTTCAAGCCCTGCTCGACGGACTCGACGCTCCGGTCCGGGCCGTGGTGCACGCCGCCGGCGTGGAGCGCTCCGCGTTGCTCACCGAGACCACCCCCGAATTGTGGGACGAGGTGTTCAACGGCAAGACCGCTGGTGCGGTGTACCTGGACGAGTTGTTGGGTGATGACCTGGATGCGTTCGTGGTGTTCTCGTCGATCTCCGGGGTGTGGGGCAGTGGCGGGCAGGGTGCGTACGCCGCGGCGAATGCGTTCCTGGA
>NZ_JBSFBM010000570.1:0-2432 GCF_053592955.1 Micromonospora sp. NPDC002411
GCGGAGTCGACTTCGCGGCGGCCGAGGACGCCGTGCAGGACGCGCTGGTCGAGGCGGTTCGCGTCTGGCCGGCCGACCCGCCGCGGGACCCGAAGGGCTGGCTGGTCACCGTGGCCTGGCGCCGGTTCCTCGACGCGACCCGGGCGGACGCGGCACGCCGCCGACGTGAGGACGCCGTCGACGAGGAACCGGCACCGGGGCCCGTTTCGGCGGTGGACGACACGCTGTGGCTCTACTTCCTGTGCGCCCACCCGTCGCTGACGCCGTCGTCGGCTGTCGCGCTCACGCTGCGCGCGGTCGGAGGTCTGACCACCCGGCAGATCGCGCACGCCTACCTGGTCCCCGAGGCGACCATGGCGCAGCGCATCAGTCGGGCGAAACGCACCGTCTCCGGGGTGCGGTTCGACCAGCCCGGCGACGTCGCGACCGTGCTGCGCGTCCTCTACCTGGTCTTCAACGAGGGCTACTCCGGCGACGTCGACCTCGCCGCCGAGGCCATCCGGCTGACCCGACAACTCCAGGCGGCGATCGACCATCCCGAGGTGGCCGGGCTGCTCGCCCTCATGCTGCTCCACCACGCCCGGCGCGCCGCCCGCACCGCGCCCGACGGCAGCCTGGTGCCACTGGCCGCACAGGACCGCAGCCGGTGGGACACCGAGTCGATCGCCGAGGGCGTCACGATCCTCCAGGCGGCTCTCGCCCGCGATCGGCTGGGCGAGTTCCAGGCCCAGGCCGCCATCGCGGCACTGCACGCGGACGCTCCCGCCGCCGAGGAGACCGACTGGGTGCAGATCGTCGAGTGGTACGACGAACTCGCCCGCCTGACCGACAGTCCTGTCGTCCGACTCAACCGCGCGGTGGCCGTCGGCGAGGCCGATGGCGCGCGAGCCGGCCTCGCGGCACTCGCGGGGGTGGACGAGTCCCTGCCCCGGTACGCGGCGGTGGCGGCGTACCTGCACGAACGCGACGGCAATGTGACGACGGCGGCACTGTTGTACGTCGAGGCGGCCCGGAAGGCGCCCAACCTCGCCGAGCGCGACCACCTGACCCGCCAGGCCGCACGGCTCAACGCCGGCCGGTCCCGCTGACCCGTCCCCGCTCGCCCCAGCACGACGCCGATCATCGGATGATTACGGTCCGGAAAGTGTTCGGAAGTTTTCGGCTAATCATCCGCGCGTCCAGAACGATCATTACGGCGTTCGGACGGCGCTGATCGACTACTGACCTGGCGAGACGTCACCCTGCGGCAACCCACCGGCCGTCGCCGGCCTACCGCCATGTTTCCGGAAATTGTTGACAAGGCGACGGCCAGGTTAATACGGTCGCCATCGACGGCGTTCAATTGCCGTCGGCACCACCACCGCGAACCACTCCTCCGCTCGTCGTGCAGGACGACCGGTCAACCACCACCACGCGGTACGACGACAGTGGCCGCCACCCGACCACCGGCAGCCAGCCGAGACGTGCCGCATTGCTGGCCCCCCGCCAGCCGTCACGAGGAGGAAACACGTCCATGAGCGACACCAGCCACATCTCCATCGCACCACAGAGGCGCGGCCGGCTACGGCTGCTCCTCGGCGCCGCGTGCGCCGTCGTCGTGGCCGTCGCCGGCACGATGACGGCCACCAACGCGTACGCCGAGGCGGACCGGACGCTCACCTCGAACCTCACCGGCACCCACAACGGGTACTACTTCTCGTTCTGGAAGGACAGCGGCAACGCCAGCATGACGTTGCGTGCCGACGGTCGCTACTCCAGCAGCTGGGACCGGAGCACCAACAACTGGGTCGGCGGCAAGGGTTGGGCGACCGGCAACCGGCGGACCGTCAGCTACTCGGGCAGCTACAACCCGGGCAACAACAACACCTACCTCGCCCTGTACGGATGGACGCGCAACCCGCTCATCGAGTACTACGTGGTGGAGAACTTCGGTAGCTACAACCCGAGCAGCGGCGCCACCCGGATGGGCACCGTCACCACCGACGGCGGCACGTACGACATCCTGCGCAGCCAGCGGGTCAACGCCCCGTCGATCGACGGCAACCAGACGTTCTACCAGTACTGGAGCGTCCGCCAGCAGAAGCGGTCGAGCGGCACCATCACCACCGCCAACCACTTCGACGCCTGGGCCCGCGCCGGCCTGAACCTCGGCAGCAACCACGCCTACCAGATCATGGCGACCGAGGGCTACCAGAGCCAGGGCAGCTCCGACATCACCGTCTGGGAGGGCGGCGGCGGCAACCCGACCACCCCGCCCACCACCGGAAACCCGGGCACCGGCAACTGCAACGCGACGCTCTCCGCCGGTCAGCAGTGGGGTGACCGGTTCAACCTGAACGTCGCGGCAGCCCAACTGGTCGGCCGTGGCCTGGCTGCCGCTGTATTGATCACCGACGTGACCGGCAAGGTCAGCTACGTGTCGCCCGGCGCTC
>NZ_JBSFBM010000571.1:0-2393 GCF_053592955.1 Micromonospora sp. NPDC002411
GAGCAGGATGCGCCGACGCTACCGTGACCGGCGCGGTCCGGTCGTCGAGAGGAGGGTCACATGCAGCGCGCGTTGGTGCTCGGCGGTGGCGGGGTGACCGGGGTGGCCTGGGAGTTGGGGCTGCTGGCGGGGCTGGCCGAGCGGGGTGTGCCGGTCACCGGCGCGGATCTCGTGGTCGGCACGTCGGCGGGCTCGGTGGTCGGCGCGCAGGTGTGCTCCGGGTTGCCGGTGCAGCGGTTCTACGAGGAGCAGTTGGCCCCGCCGAGGGGTGGGTCGGCGGCGCGGTTGGGCGTCGTGGCGCTGGCCCGGCTGGTGTGGGCCGGTGGCCGTACCCGCGACGCGGCGCGCTCACGGGCGCGGATCGGGGCGATGGCGCTGGCGGCGCGTACCCCGTCGGAGGCGTCGCAGCGCGCGGTGATCGAGGCCCGCCTGGCGGCCCGGGAGTGGCCGCAGCGGCGGCTGCTGGTCACGGCGGTGGATGCGGTCTCCGGTGAGTTCGTGGTGTTCGACAGCGACAGCGGGGTGTCGCTGGTGGACGCGGTGGGCGCGAGTTGCGCGGTGCCCGGGGTGTGGCCGCCGGTGACGATCGGCGCGCGCCGGTTCGTCGACGGCGGGATGCGTTCGACGGTGAACGCGGACCTCGCGGCGGGTGCCCAGCGGGTGTTGGTGCTCGCGCCGACGTCGGCGGCGTTCGGGCCGATGCCACGGTTGTCGGCGCAGGTGGACGAGCTGCGGGCCGCCGGGTCGACGGTGGTGGTGGTGACGCCGGACGCGGCGGCGCGCACGGCGATCGGCCGTAACCTGCTGGATCCGGCGCGGCGGGCGGGTGCGGCGCGCGCCGGGCGGAGCCAGGCCGACGCGGTGGCCGACGAGGTGTCGGCGCTCTGGGGGTGATCGCTTACGCTCTCCGCGCGTTCGGTCGATCGGACAACGGAGGTGCGCGGTGGCGGGTGTGGGTGTCGGCGACGTGGTGCAGGATTTCGAGCTGCCCGATGAGACAGGCACGCCGCGGCGGCTGTCGGAGTTCCTGGCATCCGGGCCGGTGGTGTTGTTCTTCTACCCGGGGGCGATGACCCGGGGTTGCACCGCGGAGAGCTGCCACTTCCGGGACCTCGCGGCGGAGTTCACGGCGCTGGGCGCGTCCCGGGTGGGCATCAGCCGGGACC
The DNA here is from genome assembly GCF_053592955.1 of Micromonospora sp. NPDC002411. Taxonomy (NCBI): domain Bacteria; kingdom Bacillati; phylum Actinomycetota; class Actinomycetes; order Micromonosporales; family Micromonosporaceae; genus Micromonospora; species Micromonospora sp. NPDC002411. The sequence continues at coordinate 1,167 of NZ_JBSFBM010000571.1, forward strand.
CGGTGGCCAAGCAGGCGGAGTTCTCGAAGCTGCACGGGTTCGACTATCCGCTGCTGTCCGATGAGGACGGCACTGTGGCGCAGCAGTTCGGGGTGAAGCGGCGGATGCCGCTGGGGGCGCTGAGCACGAAGCGGATGACGTTCGTGATCGGGGCCGACCGGCGGATCATCGAGGTGATCCACAGCGAGGTCAGCATGAACGACCACGCGGATCGGGCGCTGCGGGCGTTGGGCGGCTGAATGGGCGTGGGCCCTGTGCGGCGGGTGTCGCAGCCGGCTGGTATCAAGACAGAAATCAAACAGGTGTACGGAAGAGGGTTGTGATGGATGCCGGCCAGGGTTTGTCCACTGACGAGGTGCAGAGCATCCGGGAGGCGTTGGCGGCCGGGCGTAAGCCACGGGTGGTGTTCACCGCCTCGGCGGGGCAGATCGCCGGCCAGGTCGGTCAGGTGATCGAGCTGACCGACCCGGAGGTGTCCGACGAGTTCGTGGTGGTGCGTTTCGGCCGCGACGAGTTGCCGTTCTCCCCCGCCGACCTGGCGGTGGCGCCCAAGGGTGCCGGTCGTCGGGTGGTTGCGGAGCCGAAATCGGAGCCCGAGCCGGAGCCCGAGCCCGTGGCGGCGCCGGAGTTCGTGTTGGACACGCCGCGGGTGCCCGCGCAGCGACAGGAGGAGCCGAAGGTGGAGCAGACGGAGAAGCCGCCGGCGCGGCGGGCGGTCAAGGCCGTCAAGCCGAAGGGCCCCGCGGGTCTCACCGTGACGTTGGCGTACGCCGACGGCGAGTGGACCGTCGCCGCGCAGCAGGGCAGCAAGGCCCTGGCGAAGCCGTACGTGGTGAAGCCGGCCGAGGCGTTGAGGATGGTGGCGCTGGTCGACGTGCCCGGGGTGCAGGAGGCGGTGGAGCAGATCCTCGGCTCCGAGCGGGCCGAGGCGGAGCAGCAGGCCGAGAAGCTGCGCGCCGAGCTGGCCGAGATCGAGGCGCGTCTGGCGGAGCTGCGCGAGGCCCGCTGAGGGTGCTCAGCGTCGGGCGTGGTGCTCCAGTAGCCGGCTGAGCAGGCGGGTCAGCTGGTCGCGTTCGGCGGTGGACAGCGGGGCGAGCAGGTCGTTCTGGACCCGGCCGACGGTGTCGCCCATCCGGTGGGCCTCGTCGGCGCCGGCGTCGGTGAGGCTGATGACGTTGCGGCGGCGGTCGGCCGGGTCGGGGGCGCGTACGACGAGCCCCCGACCGG
>NZ_JBSFBM010000572.1:0-2379 GCF_053592955.1 Micromonospora sp. NPDC002411
GTCGGGCTCACCCTGCCGGTCACCGAGCCGACCGGGCAGGACCACTACCTGCACCCCGACCCGACAATCGCACCGGAGTTACTGACCGCGCTGCGGTCGATGCCGCAGCGTCGGCCCAGGTCGGCCTGGCTCGCGGGGCCGTCCTCGGCCAGCGCGGCGAGCAGCCGGTAGTGGTAGCCGCGCAGGTCGTGCGCGGCGAAGCCCTCGCTGAGCAGGCGGGTGGCGTGGGCGGCGGTCTGGTTGAGCAGCCAGGTCGGGGAGGTGCGGAGCCCGGCGGGTGACTGTGGGGCGGTCGACTCCATGGCGGCAGCCTAACAGGAATCGTTGGCGTGACCCACGATCCGTGCTACGTTGGTTGCGCCAACGTTGGTGCCACCAACGTTCAGAAGGAGGCGTCATGTCCACCGCTCCCACCCTCAACGGCCAGGTCATCGGCCAGGCCCACTACGCCACCCGGGCCCTGCTGGAGCGTGCCGTCGCGCCGCTCGGGCTCAACTTCGGCCAGGTCCTCGTGCTCAACGTCCTCGCCGACGGGCCCGTCGAACGCGATCACCTCACGCACCGGATCACCAGCACACTCAAGGTCGACGGGCCGGCCGTGCAGGAGGTGATCGCTCGCCTCGTCGACGCGAACCTCGCGCAGGACGACACCGACGGCACACGGCTCCGGCTCACCGACACCGGTCACGCGACGCAGGCCCGCGTCGCGGAGGCCGTCTCCGGCATCACCGCCCGCCTCTACGCGGACATCCCCGCCGACGAGGCGAGCGCCGCCGCCCGGGCGCTCACAGTCATCACCCAACGCGCGAACGCCGAACTGGCGGCCTGAGCGGCACTCGCGCGGGCCGGACCGGCCAGGGGCCTCGACCGGTCAGAAGTAGTCGAGCACCTGGGCCGGGCCGCCCGCGCCCAGCAGATCCAGAGCGTCCGGTGCGACACCGGCGGTGTGCAGCAGGCCCGCCTGCGCGACCGACCGGGCACCGGACGCCCCGGTGTACAGCAACGCGAAACCGCGCACATCCAGCCGCAGATCCGCCTCACCGTCGAGGCGGACCAGCTCGGCCGCGCCGTCGGCGACAGCCAACCGCCAGGTGCCGGTGTTCCACTCGGCGAGCGGATCGGTGAGGCTGAAGTCCACGAAACCCCGGACGTGGGCCGGCCACCCACGGGCGCTCACCGCGCGGGCGACGTCGACAGGCCGGTGCATCCACAGATCCCGTTCGTGGTCGCGGGCCGACTCCAACGGCAGGCAGGTGCTCACCGCGTCGCCGTCGAGCGGACACAGTCGCACTGTCGGCGCGACGCTCGCCCAACTGGCCAGCACACCGACGAGCTCCCGGGCGGCCTCGGCGGTGACCGCCAGGGCCTCGTCGACAGTGAGCACCGAGTCGGCACCGTAACCGCGGCCCCGCTGCCAGGTGGCGTAGCCGACCAGCGCGCCGTCGGTCTCGACGAGGGTGAGCCCGTCGCCGGGCAGGCCACCGTCAGCGGCGTGGAAGTCGAACAACTCGCCCTGGCGGGTCAACAGCCCGTTGCGGTGCCGGGTGACCTGCTCGTAGAGGGCGGCGACGGCCGGCAGGTCGGCCGCGGTGCCCGCACGCACCGCGAACCGCGGGTCGGGTCGGTGCCGGGGCAATGTGGCGGTGGCCAGGTCGACGGTCCGCAGCACCCCGGCGGTCTCCCACCCGCAAGCCCGGTACGGAGCGGCGACGGTCGGGTAGAGCGCGCTGACGGCCGCACCGCGCTCGCGGGCGCCGCGCAGCAACGCGGTGAGCATGGCACGAGCCACTCCCCGACCACGGGCCTCGGGGGCGACCGCCACACCCGCCACGTCGGCGGCCGACACCGCCCGCCCCGACCACCACTGGTCGTGATGCAGGTCGACGGCCTTACCGACGAGCCGCCCGGCCTCGTCGAACGCGCCGTAGCGCGTCAACCCGGGTACCTCGGCGGTCACCTGCGCCGGTCGCTGCGGGTCGGAGCCGAACGCGAACCGGCCCAGTTCCCAGGCGGCGTCGAGGTCGTCGGCGGTAAGTTCACGCACGTGCGGGGTGGCGGGCATCGGCACACCGTAGCGAGGCGGCTCCGCGCGCCGACAGCCGTTTTACGGCCGTCGTACAGTCTGTCGCTCTCCGATGAGCCCGAGCGCGTCCAGCACGTCGCCGAGCACCCGCTGGTCGTGCTCGAGCTGCGGAACGTACTCGGTGATTCCCACTCCGACCACCTGATGGTGGGCGCGCACGGCGGTCAGCGACCGTGCCAGCGCGGCGGCTGTCAGGCCGCCGGGGGTGGGCACCGCCACGGCAGGCAACGCGGACGGGTCCAGCGCCGCGATACTGACGAAGGCTTGAACGTTGAGCAGTAGCAGGACCACACCGA
>NZ_JBSFBM010000573.1:0-2377 GCF_053592955.1 Micromonospora sp. NPDC002411
GGTCGACTCCTCCGGCCCGGTCGGCGCATCCGAAGCCGTCGACTCCTGCCCAGGCGCCTGCGGCGGCAGCGTCGCATCGTGGTACGACCGCGCGGTCTCCGGGTCCAGTGAGAGGTTGAACTGGTCCTCCCAGCGGAACTCGAACCGCGCCTTGGACAGCGCGTCGTCCCACGCCTGCGCCCCCGGGTGCCCCTTGGCCAGGTCCGCAGCGTGGGCGGCGATCTTGTACGCGATCACGCCCGCCTTCACGTCGTCGCGGTCCGGGAGGCCGAGGTGCTCCTTCGGGGTGACGTAGCAGAGCATCGCGGTGCCGAACATGCCGATCATCGCGGCGCCGATCGCCGAGGTGATGTGGTCGTAGGCCGGCGCGATGTCGGTGGTCAGCGGACCGAGCGTGTAGAAGGGCGCCTCGTGGCACCACTCCTGCTGGAGGTCCACGTTCTCCTTGATCTTGTGCATCGGCACGTGGCCCGGGCCCTCGATCATCACCTGGACGTCGTACTCCCAGGCGACCTTCGTGAGCTCGCCCAGGGTGCGCAGCTCGGCGAACTGCGCCTCGTCGTTGGCGTCCGCGATCGAGCCGGGGCGTAGCCCGTCACCGAGGGAGAACGTCACGTCGTACTTCGCGAGGATCGCGCACAGCTCCGCGAAGTTGGTGTAGAGGAAGTTCTCCTCGTGGTGCGCCAGGCACCAGGCTGCCATGATCGAGCCGCCGCGCGAGACGATCCCGGTGACCCGGTCCACGGCCAGCGGCACGTACGGCAGCAGCACCCCGGCGTGCACCGTCATGTAGTCCACGCCCTGCTCGGCCTGCTCGATGACGGTGTCCCGGAACGCCTCCCAGCTCAGCTTCACCGGGTCGCCGCCGACCTTCTCCAGGGCCTGGTAGATCGGCACGGTCCCGATCGGCACCGGCGAGTTCCGCACGATCGCCTCCCGGGTCTCGTGGATCCGCTTACCCGTGGACAGGTCCATCACGGTGTCCGCGCCCCACCGGGTGGCCCAGGTGAGCTTCTCCACCTCCTCGGCGACCGACGAGCTGACCGCCGAGGTGCCGATGTTGGCGTTCACCTTGACCAGGAACGCCTTACCGATGATCGCCGGCTCACACTCCGGGTGGTTGACGTTCAGTGGCAGCACCGCCCGGCCGGCGGCGATCTCGGCGCGCACGAGTTCCGGGTCGACGTTCTCGCGGATCGCCACGAACTCCATCTCCGGCGTCACCACACCGGCCCGCGCGTACGCGAGCTGCGTGGGTCGACGACCGTCCACACCGGCCAGTGGAGTGCCCGCACCCCGTACCGGTGCCACATCGCCCCGCTCGGCGATCCACGGGCCTCGCAACGCGGGCAACCCCACCGACGGGTCCGACCCCGGACCGGACGTGTCGTAGAGCCGTACCGGCGGATGGTCCCCGGTCAGCTCCACCTCCGCGAACGGCACCCGGACGTCCGGCCGTGAACCCTCGACGTACACCTTGCCTCGTGCCTGCATGACAGCCTCCCTGGTGATCAAGCGGACCAGCCGAAGTGGTTCAGCGGTCCGCGCCCCGCGCCCAGCTCCCAACTCCGCGCGCCATCCAGCGCACGGAGCACGTACTCCTTGGCGGCCCCCACCGCCGCCGGCACCGGATCGCCCAGCGCGAGCCGCACCGCGATCGCCGCCGAGAACGAACACCCGGTGCCGTGGGTGTGCCGTGTGTCCACCCGTGGGGCGCGCAGCAGAGTGGTGACGCCGTCGCCGTGCAGCACGTCGACCGCCTCGCCGCCGTCCAGGTCGCCGCCGGTGACCACCACGTACTCGGGTCCGCCGGCCGCGAGCGCCTCGGCGGCGACGACCATCGCGGCCACGTCGTCGACCGGGCGTCCGGTGATAGCCGCGGCCTCCGCGCAGTTCGGCGTCGCCACGGTGGCGTACGGCAGCAGCCGCTCCACCGCGCTCACCACGCCTAGCCGGTGACCACTGGTGGCGACCAGCACCGGGTCGACGACGAGGTGGGGCAGTCGACCGGCCCGTGCGGCCTCGGCCACCACGTCGGCGACCGCGGGGGTGCCGAGCATTCCCGTCTTCACGGCGGCGACGGTGAAGTCGGCGAGCACGCTGTCCAACTGCTCGGTGACAGTGCGCGGAGGCATCGGCAGGACGGCGTCGACACCCCGGGTGTTCTGCGCGGTGACCGCCGTGAGGACGCTGGTGCCGTACGCGCCCAGCGCCGCGAAGACCTTGAGGTCCGCCTGGATTCCTGCGCCGCCGCCGGAGTCTGAGCCGGCGATGGTGAGGGTGGTTATCGGGGTCATGGCTTTTCCCTGGTTGCGGTTGGGGGCTGCGGCCGACCGTGCCCACTCCGGGCGGTCAGGCTTGATCCCTGCGTGGGCAC
>NZ_JBSFBM010000574.1:0-2353 GCF_053592955.1 Micromonospora sp. NPDC002411
AAGGACATCAACGTGGACGCGATGGCCAAGGAGATGGGCACCACCGAGGCCGGTACGAACTCGATCAACGACATCACCCCGGTGCTGAACAAGGAGACCGGTAAGAACGACGCCTACCACTCGGTGGAGATCCGTAACCCCGACGCCGACGCCAAGCAGACCGATCAGCTGCGCGCCGACATCGTCCGCACCGTCGACGACGGCCGGGCCGTGGTCGCGAACATCGCCGGCACCAGCACCGACACCGACGGCACCACGCACTCCTATGAGGGTGGGCACTACATCAGCGTGGTCGGCTACCGCGACAACGGCAACACCGTCACCATCGCCGACTCCGCCGACCCCAACCAGGCCTCCTACCAGATCACCGTCGAGCACCTCGCCGACTGGATCGCCACCCGCGGCTACGCCACCAGCTAAACCACACCAGCACACGAACGACGAAGGGCCGGACCCCACCACGGGGCCCGGCCCTTCGTCGTCGTTTTCCACCAACTGCGCAACGTATTGACAAGTTTCGACATTGCGGTGAGGCTTGTGGGTGGTGAGAGCGCTCTCTCGCATCGGCCGGAACCGGCCGCCACCACAACTGGCCAGGGCTATCCCCGACGTCTTCGGCGGCGGCGTCGGAGCCGACCCTGACCCGTCCCCCCGACAGGAGTCACGAGATGGACAGGGCCGCACCCCTATCCGGCACCCACCGCCGCCTGCGCATCGTCACGGCGATCGGCGCCCTGCTGGTGCTACTCGGCACGTACCTGGTGTCCGCCACCGGCCAGGCCGACGCCGCCCCGACCAGAGCCGACCGGGCCGACGCCGCACCCGACCGGGCCGATGGCGACTTCGGCACCAACGTCATCCGGGTCGCCGAGTTCCCCGCCGACTGCACCTACAGCCACCGGCTACCGGACGACCCGATCATCTTCCCCGGGCTGCCCGGGGCATCGCACATGCACAGCTTCTTCGGCAGCACGGTGACGAACGCCCGCACCACGCTCCCCGACCTGGTCAACTCCCCCACCACCTGCAACCCGCGAGTGGACGTCTCGTCCTACTGGGTGCCGACGCTGTACCGGGACAACGTGCCGGTGGAGCCGGCGATCGCCACGTTCTACTACCTGGGCGAGGGCGTACGCTCCGACGTCGTCGCGAACACCCAGCCGTTCCCGCTGGGGCTGCGGCTGGTCGCCGGCAACGCGAAGGCCACCGGGCCGAACGACAGCATCGCCCGTTGGTCGTGCCTGCACGCCGGGCACGTGCCGCCGTCGAAGGACTTCGTGAACTGCCCGTCCGGCACGATGCTGGAGTCGTACCTGGACTTCCCGCAGTGTTGGAACGGCCGGGACCTGGACTCGGCGGACCACAAGAGCCACCTGGCGTACCCGGTGAACCAGGCCTGCCCGAGCACCCACCCGGTGCACGTGCCGAAGTTGCGGCAGGTGCTGCGGTACCCGGTCACCGGTGACCCGTCGCGGTTCCGGCTGGCGTCCGGGCCGGGTTACACGATGCACGGCGACTTCTTCAACGCCTGGCCGGTGGCGGAGATGGCCCGCCGGGTCCAGGACTGCATCCGTCCCGTCATCAAGTGCGGTCACGACGGCCGACCGATCTGAGCGACAGGTGCACACCACGGCGGCGGGCCCGGTCACATGGGCCCGCCGCCCTGGCGGGAAGGAGGTCGGATGCGCCGATCAGCAGCATCTACAGTGCTCGTCGCCGTCCTGCTCGTCGCCGGCTGCGGTGCCGGGCAGCCCCGCGACCCGACCAGCATCGCACCGACCGAGCCACCGGCGGTCGACCTGGCACCGGCCCGGCCACCGACTGTCGCGCCGGCACCGACGGGTACGCCGGGGTCGTTCAGCCCCACCGACGTCGCCTGGCTCCAGTTGACGGTGGCGATGGCCGAACGCCTGCTGCCCGTACTCGAACTCGTGCCGGCGCGGACCACGGACCCGGCCTGGCGACGTCTGGCCGCCCAGGTCGAGGCCACCGAGCGCGCCGACCTGGACCGGGCCCGCCGGCTGTTGGCAGTTGCCGGTGCGCCGACGACCAACCCGCACGAGGGTCACGACATGCCGGGCATGGTCACCGCCGAGCAGGTGACCGCGCTGCGGGCGGCCACCGGGTCGCCATTCCACCGGCTGCTCGCCGGGCACCTACGCGCGCACCTCGCGCAGGCGGCCCGGATCGCCGGCGCGGAGCAGCACGCCGGGGCCCACCCGGCGACCACGGCGATGGCCGGGGCGGTGGTCCGGGCGACGAACCTCGCGGTACTCCCGCATGACCTGGTCGTCCAGGACCGGCACGACCCGGTCGCCCACGACGCGCTCCACGCGTACCGGGGCGGCGACCA
>NZ_JBSFBM010000575.1:0-2338 GCF_053592955.1 Micromonospora sp. NPDC002411
GTGGCGCGGGCCGGGCGATGCCCCGCCGCCGCAGGTCCACCTGAAGCTGCTCGGCCATCTGCTGGGTGGCCCGCCGGTTGAGGAAGCTCGCCACCGCCGCGCCGGTCAGGAACGGCCCGAGTGTGGTCAGGTTGCGACCGAACCGTCGCAGCAGCATCTCCCGCAGCTCCTTGCGCGCCGCGGTGCCGAGCACCGCGCCCACTCCGACGCCGGGCACCATCGGGTTGACCCCCCGCTGGGTGGCCCAGGAGTGCACCAGGGCGACCGCCCGCTGGCTGCCGGCGTCCGGCAGCGCCACCCCGTGGATCTCGTGCAGCTCGCCGACCAGTTTCAGCTCCACCGCCACCACGGCGACGGTCTCGGCGGCGAGCAGCACCGGCGCGGAGAGCAGGGTCGGTGCGACAGTCCACTCGACGGCGGCGACTCCCCCTCCGGCCGCGCCGATCGCGGCGGTGGTCCGGGACGCGTTACGGACGAGCCGGTCGGCCAGGGCCGCGTCGTCCAGACCGGGAAAATGCCGACGCAGGGTGTCCAGGTCGCGTACCGGGACGTGCGGGGCGATCTCGGCGACGGTGTCGACCATCCAGCGTACGGCGGCACGCGGCTTGAACAGGTCGGAGATGCCCCGCGCGCGGGCCTGCCCGACCATCCGGGTCAGCAGTTGACGGCGTCGGGCCGGTGCGATGTCGTCCGCGGTCAACGCCGCGACGGTGGCACCGAGGTCGTCCGCGCCGCCGGCACTGAGGTCGCCCGCGCTGCCGTCGGTGGTGCCGCCTCGATCGCTCATCGGACCTCCCGGTGCTGTGGGTACCCGTTACGAGTCAAGCAGGTACCCACCGGTGGCGCATGCCTACACCGGCAGCGGCGGCCCCGTTCAGGAGGCCGCCGCCGATGTCGTGATTGTCAGACGCACTCGCGGCAGATCAACTCGCCGTTTCGCTCGACTGCCAGCTGGCTACGGTGGTGGACCAGGAAGCAGCGGGCGCACCGGAACTCGTCCTGCTGCATCGGAAGCACCTTGACCGTGAGCTCCTCGTCGGCCAGATCGGCACCAGGCAGCTCGAAGCTCTCGGCGACCTCGGCCTCGTCGACGTCCACCGCGCCCGACTGTGAGTCGACGCGCCGTGCCTTGAGCTCTTCCAGGCTGTCCTCGCCGAGGTCGACCTCGTCGCGACGCGGGGCGTCGTAGTCGGTGGCCATCGGTTTCACTCTCCCATATCGATGTTGTCGCTTCCGGTTGTAACGCCGGACGACGCTGTTTCGGTTCCGCTGGCCGGCCACCACTTGTGTCGGGCACCCGACCCGAGGACCGAACGGGTCGAGCTCGCTGGGGCGACTCCCCTGCGAGCGCGGAACCTTACCCCCCCTTGGGCGAGGCATGTATACCGCCCTTGCGGCTGAGATGTACGCCCCCGCACGCGAAGTTGTTCCCAATGTGATTCAGGCGACACGAAGATAGGGGTAGTAGTACCCGGTTCGCGGTCGGCGCGCCGGCATGTCGGGCTGTTTCCACGCGACGGCCGGACAACCGTTAACCTCAGCGGCGTATTCGACGGCCGGCGGCCAGTCCGATCGCTGCCGGCCGCCGTCATCCACCTGAGGTCCCGGGAGTGCTCAGATGAGTTTTGCGCGGGTGCGAGCACTCGTCGTCGTCGGCCTGCTGGGGGTGCTGGCTCTGGCATTCGTGGTGACCGCGATCATCCGGGACACCCAGGGGAAGGCCGGCACGGCCGAGGGCTGCCCGGAGGGTTGGCCGCTGGCCGACGTGACTCTGCACGAGCCCAAGGACGTCAAGATCAACGTGTTCAACGCGACCGACGAGCCCGGCCGGGCCGGCACCGTCGCGGACGACTTCCGCAACCGCAAGTTCCAGGTCAAGAAGGTCGGCAACGAACGCAAGGGGATCGACGACGTGGCGGTGCTGCGGTACGGCCCGAAGGGTGTCGGCTCCGCGCACCTGCTCCAGGCGTACTTCCTGAACAACGCCGTGCCGGGCTACGACCCGAAGCGCACCGACGACACCGTGGACGTGGTGCTGGGCAGCGGCTTCCAGCAGCTCGCCACCACGACCGAGGTCAACCAGTCCCTGGGCGACATCGGCGCGCCCCGCGCACCCAAGGGCTCCTGCCCCTCCCCGGTCGCCAAGTGACGGCCGGGCCGGTCTGACCAGCCGGTCAGGGGCCACCTGCGGCGTCCAGCTTCGCGAGCCGGTCGTGCAGCGGCCCGAAGAGCGCCGGCGGGGCCGCGACGACCAGGTCCGGCCCCGGCGGCGCACCGGACAGGCCGCCGACCCGCTGGAGGCCTCGGTGCCCGAGGTGCAGGCCGCCCGCGACACCCG
>NZ_JBSFBM010000576.1:0-2249 GCF_053592955.1 Micromonospora sp. NPDC002411
ACCCAGTCCGGGCGGGTGTTCGCGTAGCCGAAGGCTCCTCCGGCGGGGCGGCACCGGCCCGTGTGGTCGGGCTCGGTCGCGGGCTGGGACCCTGTCGTGCCCCGGCGACGGGGTCGGTGCCGGGTACCAGCCGGGGCTGGGGAGCGACACCGGCACTCCGGGGCGGAGCCGGATCGGGACCGGGATCGTCGTCGACCGCCGGCCCGGTGGGCCGGTCCTGGTGGTCCCGTGCCGCTCGTCTGCCCGTCACGACGTTCATTGCACACCGCTGCGGGGGGCGGAACGGGCAGCTAGACCGCGTGTCGGCGACAAATCGGACCAATGGTCGAGGTGGTCGGCCCGGTCCGCTGGCGCGGCACCCCCTATTGGTTCGCGGGCGCCCCGGACGGGTCACTAGGCTTGCTGCTCATGAGTCACGTTCTCGCGGCAGTGGCCTGGCCGTACGCCAACGGCCCCCGCCACATCGGCCACGTCTCCGGTTTCGGCGTTCCCTCCGACGTCTTCGCCCGGTACATGCGGATGGCCGGCCACGACGTGCTCATGGTCTCCGGCACCGACGAGCACGGCACCCCGATCCAGGTGCAGGCCGACGCCGACGGGGTCACCCCGCGCGAGCTGGCCGACAGGTACAACAGGGTGATCGTCGAGGACCTGCACGGTCTCGGCCTCTCCTACGACCTGTTCACCCGCACCACCACCCGCAACCACTACGCGGTGGTGCAGGAGTTGTTCGAGGGGATGTACCGCAACGGCTACATCGTGCCGAAGACCACCATGGGCGCCATCTCTCCGTCCACCGGACGCACCCTGCCCGACCGCTACATCGAGGGCACCTGCCCGATCTGCGGGTACGACAGCGCCCGGGGCGACCAGTGCGACAACTGCGGCAACCAGCTCGACCCGATCGACCTGATCAACCCGAAGTCGCGGATCAACGGGGAAGCCCCGAAGTTCGTCGAGACCGAGCACTTCTTCCTCGACCTGCCCGCCCTGGCCGAGGTGCTGCGGCAGTGGCTGGACACCCGCGAGGGGTGGCGGCCCAACGTGCTGCGGTTCTCCCGCAACCTGCTCGACGACCTCCAGCCCCGGGCGATCACCCGCGACCTCGAATGGGGCGTGCCGATCCCGCTGGACGGCTGGCGGGACCGGTCGGACAAGCGGATCTACGTCTGGTTCGACGCGGTGATCGGCTACCTGTCCGCCTCGATCGAGTGGGCCCGCCGCTCCGGCGACCCCGAGGCGTGGCGGAAGTATTGGAACTCCAAGGACGGCGAGGGCAGCGTCCCGTCGGCCGACGGGGTCGGCGAAGACGCCCGGTCCTACTACTTCATGGGCAAGGACAACATCGTCTTCCACTCGGTGATCTGGCCGGCGCTGCTCTCCGGCTACTCCGGTGAGGGCTCCCGCGACGGTGAGCCGGGCGAGCTGGGTCGGCTCAACCTGCCCACCGAGGTCGTCTCCAGCGAATACCTGACCATGGAGGGGCGCAAGTTCTCCTCGTCCCGCAAGGTGGTCATCTACGTCCGCGACTTCCTGGAGCGGTACGACGCGGACGCGCTGCGATACTTCATCGCCGCCGCCGGCCCGGAGAGCAACGACACCGACTTCACCTGGGCCGAGTTCCTCCGCCGCAACAACGACGAGCTGGTCGCCGGCTGGGGCAACCTGGTCAACCGGTCGGTCTCCATGGCGGCGAAGAACTTCGGCGCGATCCCGCCGGTCGACCCGGCCGGGCTCACCGAGGCCGACGAGGCGCTGCTCGCTACGGCCCGGGCCGGGTTCGCAGGAGTCGGCGACCTCATCGGCCGGCACCGGCAGAAGCAGGCCATCGGTGAGGCGATGAAGGTGGTCGCCGAAGCCAACAGGTACCTCTCCGAGCAGGCCCCGTGGAAGCTCAAGGACGAGGCGGACAAGCCCCGGATGGGCACCATCCTGCACGTCGCCCTCCAGGTGATCAGCGACGCCAACACGCTGCTCACCCCGTTCCTGCCGCACTCCGCGCAGCAGGTGCACGAACTGCTCGGCGGCACCGGCGTGCACGCGCCGATGCCCGTCATCGAGCAGGTCGACGATCTGGACGGCGGCCCGGCGTACCCCGTGCTCACCGGTGACTACACCGTCGGCGCCCGCTGGGAGTCGGTGGCGATCGAGGCGGGTCGCCCGCTGGCGGCACCGAAGCCGGTGTTCCGCAAGCTCGACCCGTCGATCGTCGACGAGGAACTGGCCCGACTGGCCGGATGACAGTGTGA
>NZ_JBSFBM010000577.1:0-2220 GCF_053592955.1 Micromonospora sp. NPDC002411
GTGGCGCAGGGCGTCGCGGTGTTCGCGCCGAACGTGCGGGGCTCCTCGGGCTTCGGTCGGTCCTTCGCGCCGCGCCGCGACCCGATGCGAGGGGGTACGACCGAGATGTCAGCCGGGGTGCACACGGTCGCGGTGATCGGCGCGGGCAAGATCGGTGAGCTGATGCTCTCCGGGCTGCTGCGCTCGGGATGGCCCGTGGACAAGCTGCTGGCAACCGCCCGCCGGCCAGCTCGCGCCGAGGAGTTGACCGCCCGCTACGGCGTCCGGGTGGTCGACAACCTGACGGCGGTGGACGAGGCGGCGGTGCTCGCGATCTCGGTGAAGCCGCAGGACGCCGCCGCGCTGCTCGACGAGATCGGCCCCAAGGTGCCGGCCGACAAGCTCGTCATCTCGCTCTGCGCCGGCCTCCCCACCAGCTTCTTCAGCCGCCGGCTGCCCGACGGCACCCCGGTGGTCCGGGTGATGACCAACACCCCGGCGCTTGTCGACGAGGCGATGACCGCGATCTCGGCGGGCGCGCACGCCACCGGCGCCCACCTGGCGTTGGCCGAGGAGATGTTCAAGCCGCTCGGCCAGACGATCCGGGTGCCCGAGTCGCAGCAGGACGCGGTCACCGCACTCTCCGGCTCCGGCCCGGCCTACTTCTACCTGCTGGTCGAGGCCATGATCGACGCGGGGATCCTGCTCGGGCTGCCCCGGCAGGTGGCGCACGAGCTGATCGTGCAGACCGCGATCGGCTCCGCGGTGATGCTGCGCGACTCGGGCGAGCACCCGGTCAAACTGCGCGAGGCGGTCACCTCACCGGCTGGCACCACCATCTCCGCGATCCGCGAGCTGGAGAAGCACGGGGTACGCGCCGCGCTGCTCGCCGCACTCGAAGCCGCCCGCGACCGGGCCCGCGAGCTGGCAGCGCAGGCCGACTGAGCGTTCTTCGCGCGTGGCGGCGGGCTGATGTGGTGTTCCGGGCGCGCGGGGTTAGGCGTTCGGGGCTCGTCGCGGGGCCGGGCGTGCCGCATACTGGCGCGGTGTTCACACTTGCCCAGGCCCGGCACCTGGTGGCCACGCTGCAACCGCGCATCGACGAGTTGATCCGGGTCCGGGCCGACCTGGCCGAGCTGCGCGTCGACCTCGCCGACCACGGCGTCAGCGCCCTCGGCGGGCTGGCCGAGGTGAAGGGCCTGGAGGCCCGGCTGCACGCCGTCGTCGACGAGCTGCACCAGCACGACATCCAGGTCAAGGGCATCGCTCCGGTGCTGCTCGACTTCCCCGGCGAGCGCGAAGGCCGCGCGGTGCTCTGGTGCTGGCTCGAGGGTGATTCCGACGTGCGCTGGTACCACCGGGCCGAGTGCGGCTTCGCCGGCCGCCGCCCACTCTGACGCACCCCCGCCCGACCCGGCCGCGCCCTGCCGCCGCACCTTGATCCACTCGGGTTCGCCGAAAACGCGGTATCCGAGCGCGGGGGATACCGCGACATCGGCGAACCCGAGTGGATCAAGCCCGGTGCGGCTCGGACCGCCGCCCCGACTCTGACGCGGATGAGGCCGGGTGCGGCTCAGCCCGCAGCCGGCTTCGGCGGGATCGTTTCGGAGGCCTCGGCCACCGCGAACACCACGACGTTGTCCCGGTAGTGCCCACTCCGCCGGTCGAACGCACCCCCGCAGGTGACCAGGCGTAGCTCCGCGTTGGGCGTCGGGCCGTACACCACGGCGGTCGGGAACTGGTCCTTGCGGGTCCGCAGCGAGCCGGTCACCCGGAACACCAGCCGCTGCCCGCCGCGCCACACCTCCACCCGGTCGCCCGGCCGCAGCTCACCGAGCCGGGCGAAGACCGCCGGGCCGCGTCGCGAGTCCAGGTGGCCGGCGAGCACGGCCGGGCCGGTGTCGCCGGGTGCCGGACCGCCGCCGTACCAGCCGGCGACGTCGAAGTCGGCGGGCGGGATCAGCGCCCCGGCCTGGTCCAGGCCCAGCACCGTGAGCGTCGAGTCGACGCCGATGCGCGGTACGCGTACCCGAGTGGGTGGTCCCTGTGGGGTGGGCGCGGCGGCCGTCGACGGGCAGTCGTCGGTGCAGCCGGGGTGCCAGCTCGCCGCCGGCGGTGCCGGATCGCTGCCGGCCAGCCCGACCCCGGTGCCGGCGGCCAGGAAGATCAGGATCGCGGTGAACACGATCCCGGCGATGCCGAGCTGGTTGGCGGCGAGCAACAGCCCGGCGTTGGCGTTGC
>NZ_JBSFBM010000578.1:0-2212 GCF_053592955.1 Micromonospora sp. NPDC002411
ATCCAGGGTTCGAACATGGCCGAGGCGCACCCGGTGGGTTTCCAGTGGGTGATGGAGGCCAAGCGCCGAGGCGCGAAGGTGTTCCACGTCGACCCGCGCTTCACCCGCACCAGCGCTGTCGCTGACACGTACCTGCCGATCCGGGCGGGCACCGACATCGCGCTGCTCGGTGGGGTGGTGCGGTACATCCTGGACAACGAGTTGGACTTTCGGGAGTACGTGCTGTCGTACACCAACGCCGCGACGATCGTCAGCGAGGAGTTCAGCGACACCGAGGACGGCGACGGCTTCTTCTCCGGCTTCGACCCGGAGACCGGCACCTACGTGCAGGACAGCTGGCAGTACGAGGGGCACGAGGATTCGTCGGGCAGTGGGCACACCGCCCAGGAACGGGACAGCGCCTCAGGGCTGACGCACGAGTCGCACGGCGCGCCGGTCGGCGGGCAGACCCGGCGGGACGAGACGTTGCAGCATCCGCGGTGCGTCTACCAGATCCTCAAGCGGCACTTCGCCCGCTACACCCCGGAGATGGTGGAGCGGGTCTGCGGCATCCCGCAGGAGCTGTTCCTGGAGTTGGCCCGGGCGTGGACGGCGAACTCCGGCCGGGAGCGCACCGGCATGCTGATCTACTCGGTGGGGTGGACGCAGCACAGTGTGGGTGTGCAGTACATCCGCACGGGCGCGATCATCCAACTGTTGCTGGGCAACATGGGTCGCCCGGGTGGCGGGGTGATGGCCCTGCGGGGGCACGCCAGCATCCAGGGCTCCACCGACATCCCGACGTTGTTCAACCTGCTGCCCGGTTACCTGCCGATGCCGCACCACGCCGACCACCCGACCTTCGACGAGTGGGTGGACAGCATCCGGCACCCGGGCCAGAAGGGTTTCTGGGGCAACGCTCGGTCGTTCGCGGCCAGCCTGTTGAAGGCGTACTGGGGTGACGCGGCGACGCCGGAGAACGACTTCTGCTACGGCTACCTACCCCGGCTGACCGGGGACCACGGCACCTACCAGCAGGTGCTCAACATGATCGACGGGAAGATCAAGGGGTACTTCCTGCTCGGTCAGAACCCGGCGGTCGGCTCGGCGCACGGCCGGGCGCAGCGGCTGGGCATGGCCAACCTGGACTGGTTGGTCGTCCGGGACCTGTTCATGATCGAAAGTGCCACGTTCTGGCAGAACGGCCCCGAGGTGACCACCGGCGAGATCGTGCCGGAGGAGTGCCGCACCGAGGTGTTCTTCCTGCCCGCCGCCTCCCACGTGGAGAAGGAGGGCACGTTCACCCAGACGCAGCGGTTGTTGCAGTGGCGGGAGAAGGCCGTCGAGCCACCAGGCGACGCCCGCTCCGAGCTGTGGTTCTTCTACCACCTCGGCCTCAAGCTGCGGGAGAAGCTGGCCGACTCGGCGCTGCCGCGGGATCGGGCGCTGCTCGACCTCACCTGGGACTACCCGACGCACGGCCCGCTCGCGGAGCCGAGCGCCGAGGCGGTGCTGCGGGAAATCAACGGGTACGACGTGGCGACCGGCCGTCCACTGTCCAGCTTCGCGGAGGCCCGCGCGGACGGTTCCACCGCCGTCGGCTGCTGGATCTACACCGGGGTGTACGCGGATGGCGTCAACCAGGCGGCCCGGCGCAAGTCCCGACACGAACAGGACTGGGTGGCCGCTGAGTGGGGTTGGGCGTGGCCGGCGAACCGGCGCATCCTCTACAACCGTGCCTCCGCCGACCCGGAGGGCAACCCGTGGTCTGAGCGCAAGCGTTACGTGTGGTGGGACGCGGAGAAGGGCGAGTGGACCGGCTACGACGTGCCGGACTTCGAGAAGACCAAACCGCCGTCGTACCGGCCGCCTGCCGGCGCGTCCGGGCCTGAGGGCATCGCTGGTGACGACCCGTTCGTCATGCAGGGCGACGGCAAGGGCTGGCTGTACGCGCCGAGCGGTGTCCTGGACGGCCCGCTGCCCACGCACTACGAGCCGGTGGAGTCGCCGGTGCGTAACCCGCTCTACGGGCAGCAGGCCAACCCGACCCGCAAGATGTACGCGCATCCGGTGAACTCGGTGAACCCGAGTCCACCGCAGGAGCACAGTCAGGTGTTCCCGTACGTGTTCACGGTCAGCCGGCTCACCGAGCACCACACCGCCGGCGGGATGAGCCGGACCGTGTCGCCGCTGCAGGTGCCGGTGGCCAGCTCGGCCCCGACGGTGGCGAGCA
>NZ_JBSFBM010000579.1:0-2164 GCF_053592955.1 Micromonospora sp. NPDC002411
TGGTCCTCCGGCAGATGAGGTGCGAGCAGGCGGTGTCACTCGCCGTCGGGCTGAGGGTGCAGGTCGAGCCCCACCACCCGCGCGCCGGCGGCGGTCAACGCCGTACCGAGATGTCGACCGAAGGTGCCGCTCGCCCCGGTCACCAGCACCCGCCGGCCGGCCAGCGACCGGTGCGTCACCGCCCCACCCCGGCTGCGGCCCGGCGGGCCCCGGCCGCCAACTCCCGGGTCAGCTCGGCCAGGTAGACGTCGAAGTCCACGCGCATCGCCGGACGGCGCTGACCCCAGCGGGCGGTCGCGGCCCGCAGGTCGGCCCGGCAGGCGGCCCGCTGTCGTTCCGGGTCGGGCAACGCGTACCGGCCGGCGAGGTGCGCGGCGACCAGTTTGGCCTGCGCCTCGACCAGGGGGAACGCCGATCCGGTGGACTGCACCAGCCCGACGAAGGTCAGGCCGGGAGCGTCCGGGTGGAACACGTGCCGGTACAACGGCAGGCTGTCGGCACCGTCGCCGAGCAGCGCCGGGTCGAGGAACGGGACCGCCACCCGGTACCCGGTGCACCAGATGATCAGGTCGACGCTGTCGGTGCGCCCGTCGGTGAACTCGACCCGGTCGCCGTCGACGGAGGCGATGCCGGGTCGGGCCTCGACGTCGCCGTGGGTCAGCCGGGACAGCAACCCGTCGGAGAGCGTCGGGTGGTCCTGCAGGAAGCCGTGGCGCGGCGCGGGCAACCCGTAGCGGGTGGGATTGCCGACGGTGGTGCTCAGCATCGTCTGGCTGATGCGTTGCCGCAGCCGCCACGGCAACCGACGGGCCAACGCCCCGTTGAGGGTGTCCGAGGGGCGACCCAGCAGGTACTTCGGCACCACCCAGACACCGCGGCGCAGCGACAGCAACGTGCGGGTCGCGGCGTACGAGGCGTCCACAGCGATGTCCATCGCGGAGTTGCCGCCCCCGACGACGAGGACCCGCCTGCCAGCCAACTGCTCCGGACCCCGATAGTCGTGGCTGTGCATCTGCTCGGCGGTGCAGGTGCCGGCGTACGACGGTTCGGGCAGCTTGGGCACCCGGTTGTGTCCGTTGGCGACGACCACGGCGTCGACGGTGAGCTCGGCCGGTCCGTCCGGCCCGCTCGCGGCCACCGTCCAGGTGCCGTCCTGGTTGCGGGTGACCCGCTCGACGGTGTGGCGCAGCCGGATGTGCTCGCCCAACCCGAACCGGTCCACGTAGTCGGCCAGGTAGCCGGCGACCCGGGTGTGGTCGGGGTAGTCGGGCCAGTCGGTGGGCATCGGATGGTCGGCGAACTGGGTGCGCCCCCGGCTGGTGTTCAGGTGCAACGTCCGGTACGCCGGTGAGTCGGGTGCCCCGTACACCCAGAGGCCGCCGACCTGGTCGGTGGCCTCGAAGCAGACCACCGACGCGCCGACGTCGCGCAGCGCCTTGACCGCGGCGAGCCCGGCCGCGCCGGCGCCGATCACCGCCACCTGAGGTGGTACGCCCATCGCCGCCCCCATCTAAATCCAACGTCTGATGGATAATCGCCGTCGGGCGGTCACCCGTCAAGGGGTCGACGGTCCGTACAACCCGTCGAGCAGCCGATGCACGAACGCCCGGAACTCGCGCCGCTCCCGTGCCCCCGGCGCGCCCGCCGCCAACGCCACCACGTGACCGTGGGTCGCCCACACCAGGCTGCGTACGGTGATGTGCGGGGTCGGCTCCGCCAGCGCGCCGGCCGCCGCCGCGGCGCCGAGCAGCTCGGCCACCAGCCGGTACAACGGGTCGGCGTAGCGCTGGTCCAACTCGGCGTGCCGCTGCGGCTCCAACCAGCGACGCAGCCACAGCGCGGTGGTCTCCGGGCGGTCCTCCAGGAAGTCGACGAACACGTCGACCAATTCGTGCAGGGCTCGCCGCGCCGCGTCCGGCCCCGCGTCGAGAGCAGCGCGGGCCTGCTCGGCGGCTTCGGTCAGGACCTCCCGCTCGGCGGCGAAGACGCGGGCGAAGCAGGCGTCGTAGAGCGCTGCCTTCGTACCCGTGTGGTGCGCGACGGTGGCGACGTCGACCCCGGCGGCGGCGGTGGCGTTGGTCTTCGCCCGGCCCTGAGCCTGCCGTAGAACGGGCCATCTCCGATCGGAGGTGGCCCGTTCTGCTCGTTCAGCCCCGGTTGCGGG
>NZ_JBSFBM010000580.1:0-2152 GCF_053592955.1 Micromonospora sp. NPDC002411
CTCACGGGTGTAACCGCCGTAGAAGACGAAGTCCGCCTGAGCGGCCTTGATCTTGGAGACGGTGGCGTCGAACTGCGTCTGCCGCTCCTGGATCTTGTCCTTGTTCACGACCAGCGGGCCGAGCTGCTTGCCCAGCTCGTCGGTGATGCCGGCGCCGTAGGCGCTGGCGTCGTCGACCATGAAGACCTTCTGCGCGTTCTGGGTCTTCAGGTAGCTCGCGACCGCACCAGCCTGCGTGCCGTCGTTGCCGACGACGCGGTAGAAGGACGTGTTGCCCTTCTGGGTCAGGTCGGTCCGGGTCGCCGAAGGGCTGACCATCGCCAGGCCGGCGGCCTGGTAGATCGGCATCGTCGCGTCCGACTCACCCGAGAAGTGACCACCGATGACGCCGAGGAACGAGTTGTCACCGGCGATCTGGTTCGCGAACGGGGTCGCCACCGCGGGGTCACCCTGGGTGTCGAACTCCTGCATGGTGACCTTGCAGTTCGGGTTCGCGGTGTTGAACTGCTCCACGGCGAGCTTCGCGCCGTTCAGCGACGGGATCACCAGACCCGCGTTGTCACCAGTGAACGCGCCGAAGATCGCGATCTTGCCACCGCAGTCACCGGACGCGGTCCCACCCTCGCCGCTGCCGGAATCCTGGCAACCAGCCGCGACCACCAGGGTCGCGGCGAGCGCAACGGTGCCCAGCGCCCGTACATAGCTTCGCCTCACGGCTTCCTGACCTCCTCCAGATGCGGACCTGGCTGACCCGAAGCGACGGCGACAGCAGCAGACCGCAATTCCACCCACCCCGCAGGGACTCCCCCTGCGTTACGGCTCGTGATGGCGGAGCGTACCGACACCGCATACCGTCCCGGAAGGCCTGAACGCGGGGTCTGCGAAACCGTTACGAAGACGTGGGCAATCTTGTCGATGTCCGTCACAGGTGAATCGGCCAGACGGTCCTTAAGCGCGCGCCCGGTCCGAATCCCACCCACGCTCAGGCGGGCCGCTCCGACCCGGAACAAGCGTCGCTGAACTGCGAAAACAGCGCGCTCGGGCTGCCGCACCACAGCACAGTCGGCTTTCAGACCCCGGTGCCGGCCGCCCACCACAACCCGGCTCTGGTGCCGTCGTCCGCAGCCAGCCACCACCGGTCACCCACCGCCACCAGCGTCACGTCCCGGTCGACACCCGCCGGCACATCGAGCGGCATCGCGGCCTCCCGCCACGACCCACCACGATCCGTCGACACCCACACCGAATGCCGCGCACCGTCGACCACCGCGGCGAACAGCTGATCGCCCGACGACACCAGCGACGTCACCGCCGGCACCCCCGCGCCGGCCCGCCGCCCGAACGTCCCGGCCGCCACCCAGCCCGCCGCCTCCTGCCGCCACGCGCCGAACGTCGACCCCCGCAGCCCGACCGCCACCGGCACACCGCCGACCAGCACCACCCGCTGCAACTCCTCGTACTCAGAACCGCCCGGCAGCACAGTGCGCCGCCACGACCGCCCATCCGGCGACGACCAGACCGCCGGGTCCCGGTCGATCCGACCGGCCGGCAGGAAACCACCCACCGCCAACCAGCCCGACGACGTCGCCACCGAGTCGAACGCCCAGGTCACCCCCATCGCATCACTGGCCAGCTCCGGAGCACCCTCGACCAGCGCGAACTCCGCCGCGTCCGGCGACCCCACCCAGGAAGCCGCCCCCGCCGAACGGTTGCCGACGATCAACCAACCCTGCGGACCGGCCGTCAGGCGGGACACGTTCACCGCCGTCGGCCCGCCGTACGTCTCGAACGGCGCCTGCACCTCGACCAGCGCGCCATCGGCCACCTGCCGCCACGTGCTCACCCGCGGATAACCGTGCGCGCCACCGACCTTCGCGCCGATCAGCGCCGCCCTCCCGTCCCGGCAGGCCACCGACAGGAACACGTTCTGCCGACCGTAGAAGGAATCCGGACGCACCGGCAGCACCGTCCAGGTCGCACCGTCCACACTGGTCCAGGCCGCCGGACGTGTGCCGCCCTCGGCGTCGACGACACCACCGACCACGAACCACCGGCCCGCGCAGACGACCAGATACAGCACCGGACGTTCCGTCATGCCCGCATCCTGCCCGACTCGGCGGAGGCGAAGTCGAGCGCATACCGATTGCGCATG
>NZ_JBSFBM010000581.1:0-2140 GCF_053592955.1 Micromonospora sp. NPDC002411
CGGTGCCGTCGGCGGCGGCGGCGAACGGCTTGCACCGGCCGTCCGGGGCGAGGCCGCGCTGGCGGCTGAACTCGACGAACGCCTCCGGGGTGGCGAGCACCGTGGCGCCACCGGCGAGGGCGAGGGAGCACTCCTGCTGGCGTAGGGACTGGACCGCCAGGTGCAGCGCGACCAGGGAGGCCGAGCAGGCGGTGTCGATGGTGACCGCCGGCCCTTCCAGACCGAACTGGTACGCGATCCGCCCGGAGAGCACGCTGGCCGCGCTGCCGGTCAACCGGTAGCCCTCGATGCCGTCCTGGGTGTGCCGCTGCAACAGGGTGTCGTAGTCGCGGCCGCTGATCCCGACGAACACGCCGGTCCGGCTGCCGCGCACGCTGTCACCGGGAATGCCGGCCCGCTCGAACGCCTCCCAGGCGGTCTCCAGCAGCAACCGCTGCTGCGGGTCCATGGCCAGGGCCTCGCGTGGCGAGATGCCGAACAGCGCCGGGTCGAAGTCGGCCGCCTCGGCGAGGAAGCCGCCCTCGCGGGCGTAGCTCTTGCCCTTCGCGTCCGGGTCGGGGTCGTAGAGCCCGTCGACGTCCCAGCCCCGGTCGTCGGGGAAGTCGCCGATCGCGTCACCGCCGGCGGCGATCAGCTCCCAGAGCTGCTCCGGCGTGTCGACCCGCCCGGGGTAGCGGCAGGTCATCGCGACGATCGCGACCGGTTCGCCGGCCGCCGTCTCCACCTCTTCGAGGCGCCGCTTGCTGCGTCGCAGCTCGGCGGTCATCCACTTGAGATGGTCGAGCAGCTTCTCGTCGTTCGCCATCACACGTACCCCGTTCCCGCTGCGCGGATCAAGATCTGCCGAATTCGTTCTGGATGATCTGGAGCAGTTCGTCGGCGGTCGCGTCGCCGATCTCGTCGCCGCCCACCTCCGCCGGTTCCTCGGTGACGGCCCAGCGGTGTGCGAGCGCCTGGAGGCGGGCCACCAGGGCTGGCCGGCCGGCGTCGTCGACACCGGTGGCAGCGAGGGCCGCCTCGAGGTCGTCGAGCCGGCCCTCCACTGTCGGCGCGGCCGGGCGGTGCTCGCGCATCAGGAGGGTGTCCAGGTGCGCGGCGAGGACCGCCGGGGTCGGGTGGTCGAACACCAGGGTGGCCGGGAGGTTGAGCCCGGTGACCGCGGTGAGCCGGTTGCGCATCTCGACCGCTGTCAACGAGTCGAAGCCGAGTTCGCGGAAGGCGCGGTTCGCCTCGAAGCCGCCGCCGGGGCCGAGGACGGTGGCCGTCTCGGTCCGGACCAGGTCGAGCAGCAGGTGCCCGCGTTCGGCGTCGGGCAGGTCGGTGAGCCCGTCGATCGGCCCGGCGGCCTGCACCGGTACGGCCGGTGCGGCGACCGCCGCGCGGGCCTCCTCGACGCCGTCCAGCAGGGGGCTGGGGCGGGCGGCGGTGAAGGCGGGAGCGAAGCGGGCCCAGTCGACGTCGGCGACCGCGACGGTGACGTCGCCGTGGTCGAGGGTGCGGGCGAAGGCGTCGACAGCCGCGGACGGGACCAGCGGGGTGAGGCCACGCCGTCGCAGGTGCTCCTCGGTCCCGGTGTCGGCGACCATGCCGCCCTCGCCCCACGGTCCCCAGGCGATCGCGCTGCCGGCCAGGCCTCTGGCGCGACGCCGTTCGGCGAACGCGTCGAGGAAGGCGTTGCCCGCGGCGTAGGCGGCCTGACCGCCACTGCCCCAGACGCCGGAGATGGAGGAGAAGCAGACGAAGGCGTCCAGGTCCCGGTCGCCGAGGAGGTCCTCCAGGTGCCGGGCCCCGCCGATCTTCGCGGCGACGATGCGGGCCAGCAGCTCCGGGGTGGTCTCGTCGAGGGGGGCCGAGTCGCCGATGCCGGCGGTGTGCACCACGGCGCGCAGCGGCAGCGCGTCGGCGTCGGCCCGGCGGAGCAGGTCGGCGACGTCGTCGGAGTCGGTCAGGTCGCAGGCCACCACAGTGACCCGGGCGCCGAGCGCGGTCAGCTCCCGGGTCAGGTCGTTGGCGCCGGGGGCGTCGGCACCGCGCCGGCTGGCCAGGACGACAAGGGTTGCCGGCCTGGCTGCCATATCACTGACAGTGATGGTGGCCGCGCCCTTGTCCGTGTCTCCGTGCTGCCGCATCGCCACCCCAC
>NZ_JBSFBM010000582.1:0-2116 GCF_053592955.1 Micromonospora sp. NPDC002411
CGCCCGGTCGATGACGGCACGCAGCAGAAACGGGCTGGCCATCGCGATGACCGAGGAGAGCACGATGATCGCGGTGACGGCGGCGAGCGCGGGCCGGTGGCTGGTGAACAGGCGGCCGATCCGGCGCAGGGACACCTGGCGGGCCTGCGTCTTCTCTTCGGCACTGACGGTGCGGTGGCCGCGGTCGCGGCCCATGGGGGTGGGTTCCAAGGAGTAACTACCTTCCGGTCGACGACATTGCTGAGGTTACCTCAACATGAGGGAACAACCACATCTCCTGCTACCGTATTCCGGTGACCGAGGACACCACTGACGACAGCCTCGCCGAGACGTTCTGGGCGGTGGCGTCCCGTTTGCGGCGGTGCCGCACGCGGGTGCTGCGCGGGCTGGACCGGGGAGTCGACCACGCCGTGCGGCCGTACGAGCCGGAGCGGGCCGGCGCACGCGACCGGGAACTGGCCGCAGTGATATCGGAGGCCAAACTGGTCAAGGACGAGTGGGAGATCGCTCAACTCCAGGACGCCGTCGACGCCACCGTCCGCGGATTCGAAGACATCGCCCGGGTTCTACCAGCCGACCGCGGCGTCTCTGAACGGCTCATCGAAGGGGTCTTCGGCCTGCGCGCCCGGCACGACGGCAATCACGTCGGATACGGCTCCATCGTGTGCGCCGGCCCCAACGCCACCGTCCTGTGCTGGAAACACCACACCGGCACCACAGTGCCGGGCGAGCTGCTGCTGATGGACATGGGCGTGGAGAACCGGCACCTCTACACCGCCGACGTGACCCGCACCGTCCCGATCTCCGGCACCTTCACCCCGCTCCAGCGGCGGATACGCCGGCGGTCGCGACTCTGGTTCCCGTGGTGGCGACCGGGACAGCTCGCGTTCCAGCGCCCCGCGTGAGGGTGGTTACCGCGGTGGCGACCGGGACAGCTCGCGCTCCAGCGCCCCGCGTGAGGGTGGCTACCGCGGTGGCGACCGGGACAGCTCGCGCTCCAGCGCCCCGCGTGAGGGTGGTTACCGCGGTGGCGACCGTCGCGAGGGTGGCTTCGGTGGCGGCGACCGTCGCGAGGGCGGTTTCCGTGGCGGCGACCGTCGCGAGGGCGGTTTCCGTGGCGGTGACCGCGATGGCTCCCGTTCCGGTGCTCCCCGTGAGGGCGGCTTCCGTGGCGGTGACCGCGACGGGTCTCGTTCCGGTGCTCCCCGCGAGGGCGGTTTCCGTGGCGGCGACCGTCGCGAGGGCGGCGGTTTCCGCGGTGGTGACCGTCGTGAAGGCGGCTATCAGGGCGGCGGAGACCGTACGCACTCCGGCCCGTCCCGCGAGGGTGGCTTCCGTGGCGGTGACCGTCGTGAAGGCAGCGGTTTCCGTGGCGGCGACCGTGACGGTGGTTTCCGTGGCGGTGACCGCCGCGAAGGCGGTTCCCGCGAGGGTTCTCGGCCTGGTGCGTCCCGCGAGGGTGGCGGCTTCCGTGGCGGTGACCGCGACGGTGGTTTCCGTGGGGGCGATCGTCGTGAGGGCGGTGGCTTCCGTGGTGGTGACCGCCGTGAGGGCGGCGGCTTCCGAGGCGCTGATCGTCGCGAGGGTGGTGACCGTGACGGTGGTTTCCGTGGCGGTGACCGTCGCGAAGGCGGCTTCCGCGAGGGTTCTCGGCCTGGTGCGTCCCGCGAGGGTGGCGGCTTCCGTGGCGGCGACCGCGAGGGCGGTTTCCGTGGGGGCGATCGTCGTGAGGGCGGTGGCTTCCGTGGTGGTGACCGTGAGGGCGGTTTCCGCGGCGGTGACCGTCGCGAAGGTGGCTTCCGCAGCGGCGACCGCGATGGTTCGCGCTCCGGCGCCCCTCGCGAGGGTGGTTTCCGTGGGGGCGATCGTCGTGAGGGCGGTGGCTTCCGTGGTGGTGACCGTGAGGGCGGTTTCCGCGGCGGGGATCGTCGTGAGGGCGGTGGTTTCCGCGGTGGTGACCGTGAGGGCGGTTTCCGCGGCGGTGACCGTCGCGAAGGTGGTTTCCGCGGCGGCGACCGGGACAGCTCGCGGCCGAGTGGACCACGTGATGGCGGCGCGCCCCGCGAGGGTGGTTTCCGTGGGGGCGATCGTCGTGAGGGCGGTGGCTTCCGTGGTG
>NZ_JBSFBM010000583.1:0-2112 GCF_053592955.1 Micromonospora sp. NPDC002411
GTGGTGCGCGTCGGTGTTGAGCACCTCCGTCCACGTCCCGCCGCCCCACGGGGCGGAGCGCGGGGACCCCCCGTCCCGACTACTGCAGGAACGCCCCGAGGGGCGAGAGCAGCAGCCGGCCGAGCGCTGCGGCGTTGTCGTCCAACCGCAGGCGCTCACACTCGCGGGCGTCCGGATCGTGCCGGCACCGCCAGATCTTCTGCGCGTTACGCCAGGCGACATCGCGGGTGTACTCGACCAGTTCCCCCTGGTACCAGTCGTCGATGTCGCCGTTGAGCATGTCGATGAGCAGCTGCCACCGTTCCAGATAGCCCCGGCGCAGGCCGGGGATCTTGTCGGCGAAGATGTTGTTGATCTCCAGGTAGTCGTGGTGCTGGTCGCTGCCGTCGACCGGCTCCGACTCCAGGTGGTCGAACGTCGTCACCAACGCGAACGGCAGGTCGAAGTTGATGTGGGCGTTCACCCCGGCCGCCGCCGAGGGCAACGGACGGGCGTCCGGCCCCCGCATCCGCTCGAAGAGGCACGACCAGGCCTTCGGAGTGCCCGGACTGGAGTCGGTCCACAACCGCATGGCGTCGAAGTACCGTGCGGCGAACTCGACGTCGAGCCGGGACAGGAACGCCGGATCGACGAAGCGGTCGTCGTACAGCCCGTCGAGCACGCTGCTGGTGATGGTCAGGTAGAGCTTGTTGAAGTCGGCGAGGGGGCAGCTGTCCTCCAACGGAGGCAGCCGCACCAACAGGTCCTGGAGCTTGGTGAGGTGATCGACCACGGCCGGCACGTCAGCGGGGTGGTCGGCGAGCAGGTCGACGATGTCCCGGTGCACGGGCCCCCAGACCGGTTCGGTCATCTCTCCTCCATCGTGGTCGGCGGCATCCCCCGTGCCGTCGTCGACGCGGCTCAGCCTTCCAGCCCGCACCCGTCGGCCGAATCAGTAGAACGACGTATCCCGGCACGCACAGGCGCGCCGGGATACGTCGTGGTCGGTCAGCCCCGGTGGTTGCGCAACTGGATCGCGCTGGCCTGGACGCGGGTGCGGACCTGCAACTTGTCGAAGATGTGCGAGACGTGCACGCCGATGGTCCGCTCGCTGATGAACAGCCGCTGCCCGATCTCCTTGTTGGTCAGCCCCTCCGCGACCAACGCCAGCACTTCCCGCTCCCGCGCGGTGAGCGCGGCCAGCTCGTCGTCGGACGCCTGGGTCGGCGCCCCCCGCGTCGCGCCGGTGGGCTCCCGCTCCTCCAGCGACACCCGGGCCCGCCCGGCCAGCTCGCGGATCTCCGAGGTCAACGGCACCGCGCCCAACCCCTGCGCCACCTCGTACGCCTCGCGCAACAGCTTGCCCGCGGTCGCCAGTCGACTGCGGCGGGCCAGCAGCGCCTCGGCCTGCCGCAGCCGCGAGTATGCCGCCGGATAGGGGTGGTTACGCCGGTCCCACTCGGCGACCGACGTCGCCCACAGCTCCGGGTCGCTGCCGTCGAGGCGACTCACCTCGGCGGCGCAGAGCGCCAGGAACCCCTCCACCACCGAGCGCACCGGTCGGGCCGCGCCGGCACTCTTGCGCGCCATCCGGTCGGCGACGTCGCGCAGTCGGCGCACCGCCGTCGGGTCCACCTCCACAGTGCGGCTGGCGTGCGCCTCCGCCTCGGCGCGCAACCCGTGCCAGACCAGGGCGGACAGGATCATCACGTCGTCGGAGCGGATCTCGGTGAGGCCGCGCTGCACCGCCATCCGCGCCACGTCGTGCCGGCCCTCCCACATGGCCAGCCCGGAGCGCAGGGTGAGCAGCGGAATGACGTGCCGCGCCCCACCGCCGGCGAGCAGGGTCGCGACGGCGTCCAGGTCCCGGCCGGCGGCCTCGATGTCGCCGTAGCCCACCGAGAGCCGGCAGCGGGCGAGCAGCAACTCGACGGCGTCCGCACCGGACGGTCGGTGCCGCAGCGCCGCCGCGACCACCTTCTCCGCCTCCGCCCACTGGCCAACCCGGAACAACCCGTTGATGGCGATCGCCAGCAGCCGGGTGCCCCAGGTGCGGCCCAGCCCCAGCTCGGCCACCCGCTCGGCGCCCCGCCGGGCCACGACCACACCCTCCTCGAGGATGTTCAGCGGCCC
>NZ_JBSFBM010000584.1:0-2107 GCF_053592955.1 Micromonospora sp. NPDC002411
CAGAGCGTCGTGGCGGCGTTGGCCGGCGCAGCGGGTGTCGTCGGGGCCGGCGGGTGCGCTGAGCGGGTCGATGGCGGCGCGCACCAACGCGGCGGCCTCGGCGTCGAGGGTGCCGCTGAGTCGCAGCCGCCCGTCGGTTTGCGCGGACAGCGTGAGGTGTCGGTCGCGGGCGCTGCACGCCGGCGTGACCGACAACCACGGGTGTACGGCCACCAGCTCCTGCAACCCGGCCAGGCCGTACAGGTCCGCCGCCTGCCGGGCGCCGTAGAAGACGTGCACCCACCGGGTCCGGTTGTAGGTGGCCAACTCCTCGACAAGTGCCTTGATCGGCGCCAGGCCGACCCCGCCGGCCACGCACAGGACGTCCCGTTCGGAGTCGCGGTCCAGGGTCATCGACCCCATCGGCGCCGCCACGCGGAGCAGCTCACCCGGCCGCACCCGGCGCACCAACGCGCCGGACACCCAGCCGGCACCCGGCGACCGCACGTGGAACTCCAGCAGGTTGTCGTCGTTCGGGGCGTTCGCGATCGAGTAGTTCCGCCACACCCGGGGGTGGTGGCGCGGCGCCTCCAGGCTCACGTACTGCCCGGCCTGCCACCGCAGCGGATGCTGGAGCGCCCGGCAGGTCAGCACGGCGGTGTCCGGGCCGTACCGCTCGTGGGTCAGCACCTCGGCGTGCCAGAACGGGGGATCGTCGTCGGCCTTCGCGCCGGCCACCATCAGGGCGGTGATCGCCGCGTACGCCTCCCGCCACGCCTGGTCGTACTCAAGGTTCCAGCCGTCGCCGGCGGTGCTACGGAGAGCGTCCAGCAAAGCGACTCCCATCGTCGCGTAGTGCGAGTCGTCGACGTGGTACTTGCGGTGGTCGCGGCCCAACGCCCGCAGGAACTCGTCGAAGCTCTCCGGGTCGTCGACCGTGTGGATCGCCGTGATGATCGCTTCCAGTAGGCGGTCGCCCTGGCCGGTCATCTGCACCGGGAAGAGTTGCCGCAGGGCGGGGTCGAGCAGGAACAGCCGGGCGTAGAAGTGCCCGCTCAGCCGGACCCGGTCGTCCTCGACCAGGGTCCAGCTCTCCTTCAGCAACCGTGCGAGGTTGTCCACGGGGCGCTCCTTCTCCTGACGGCAGCGGATCGGGCGCTCATAGAATCTCCACGGAGAGTGTCGACTGGTCGCACAGAATGTGCGATCGGCTCATGCTGGCCGGTCGGCCGTGTCACCGGCACCACCCGTCGGGCAGAGTGGTGCGGTGACCGTTGAGCTGACCCGCCCGGTGTCCCGCCGATTGCTCGGCACCGAGATGTTGCTGGTCCTCGGCCTGTCCCTCGGCCAGTCCGCCGTCTACGCGGTCGTCTCGATCGTCGCGAAGCTGACCGCCGACGGTCCGCTCTCCAAGCAGACCGCCTCGCTGAACACCTCGGCGTCGTCCCGACCCTGGCTGGACCTCACGTACCAACTGCTCGGCATCGTGTTCGCGCTGCTGCCGGTGCTGCTCGCCGTACACCTGCTCAGCCGGGACCCCGGCGACCCGGCGCGAACCCTCGGCCTGGACGCCCGGCGGCCCGGTCAGGACCTGGCCCGGGGTGCCGGCCTGGCGGCGCTGATCGGTCTGCCCGGGCTGGCCCTGTTCTGGGTGGCCGCCCAGTTGGGGGTCAACGCCACGCTGGTGCCGGCCGCGCTGCCGGACCTCTGGTGGACGGTCCCGGTGCTGATCCTCGCCGCTGTGCAGAACGCCGTGCTGGAGGAGGTGATCGTGGTCGGCTACCTGGTCACCCGGCTACGACAGCTCCACTGGCGGCTGGCGGCGATCATCGCGGCCAGCGCGCTGCTGCGTGGCTCGTACCACCTCTACCAGGGCTTTGGCGCGTTCGTCGGCAACGCGGTGATGGGCGTCGTGTTCAGCCTCTTCTACCTGCGCACCCGACGGGTGATGCCGTTGATCATCGCGCACACACTGCTCGACGTGTTCGCCTTCGTCGGCTACGCGTTGCTGCCCCGGGAGTGGTTCGACTGGCTCTGACCGGTCAGCGTCGCGCGGGCCGGTAGACGGCCACCGCGCGGGCCGCGAGCCGGTCGGAGCCAGTCGAACCACTCCCGGGGCAGCAACGCG
>NZ_JBSFBM010000585.1:0-2085 GCF_053592955.1 Micromonospora sp. NPDC002411
GCCGCGCTGGCCACCGACCCGGCCGGTGCCGCCGGGCCGCGGGACACCCTGCGACGCCGCTACGACGCCCCCGGCGCCGCCGCGCTGCTCGGCGCCGCCGGACTCGTGGTCGAGGAGATCCACGGGGTACGCGTGCTGGCCGACCTGCTGCCGGCCGCCGTCGCCGACGGGCAGCCCGCTGCCCTCGTCGAGTTGGAACGCGCGTTGGCCGCCCTGCCGCCGTACCGGGACCTGGCCGCCCAACTGCACCTGTTCGCCCGCCGGCCGGCATGAGTGAGTCGCCAGGCGTGGCGCCGCTGACGGTCCTCGGACCGGACCACGGCGGCGGCCGTCTCGCCGACGTGCTGCCCAGCGCGCTCGCCGTGCTGGGCGTCCCCGGCTCGGCCGACCCGCTCGGGCTCGTCCCCGCCCTGGCGGGGGTACGCCGGGTCGCCGTGCTGCTGGTCGACGGGCTCGGGTGGTACCAGCTGCCGACCGCCGCGCCCTACGCGCCGACCCTCGCCGGCCTGGCGGCGACGGTGGCCCGGCCGCTCATCGCCGGCTTCCCGTCCACCACCCCGACGAGTCTGGTGTCGCTGGGCACCGGCGTCGCGCCCGGCGCGCACGGGGTGCTCGGCTTCACCGTGCGGGTGCCCGGCACCGACCGGGTGCTCACCCACACCGACTGGGCCGCCGACCCGTCGCCGTTGACCTGGCAACCGGTCACCACCCAACTGGAGCGTGCCCGCGCCGCCGGTGTGGCGGTGACGGTGGTGAGTCGGCCGGAGTTCGGCGGCAGCGGTTTGACGGTGGCCGCCAACCGGGGAGGCGACTTCCGGGGCGCCGCCGGCGGGGAGGCGGTGGCCGCCGCCATGCTGGCCGCGCTGGCCACCGGCGGCGGGCCGACCCTGGTCTCCGGCTACCACGCCGACCTGGACCGGTACGGCCACGTCTACGGCGTCGACTCGGAGCCCTGGCGGGTCGCCGCCACCGAGGTGGACACCATGCTCGCCCGGCTGGTCGACGGGCTGCCGTCGGACGCGGCGCTGCTGGTGACCGCCGACCACGGCCAGCTCGACGTACCCGCCGCGCACCGCTTCGACCTGGACACCGACCCACGGCTGCGCACCGGGTTGCGGCTGGTGGCCGGTGAGGCCCGGGTCCGCTACCTGCACGTCGAGCCGGGCGCGGTCGACGACGTGCTGGCCGTCTGGTCGGAGGTGCTGGGTGACGCGGCCCGGGTCCGTACCCGCGACGAGGCGGTGGCCACCGGCTGGTTCGGGCCGGTGCCCGAGGAACACCTGGGCCGGATCGGCGACGTGGTGGTGACCTGCAACGACACGTACGCGGTCATGGCCAGCCGCACCGAGCGACCGATGGCGTCGAAGCTGGTCGCGTACCACGGGTCGGACACCGCCGCGGAGCTGACCGTGCCGCTGCTGGTCGTCCGCGGCTGACCGGCGGTACCGGCCCACTGGTGGGTGGTGGTGTCGTACCCCCGGGTTAACCTGCCGGGATGGGCCGCAGCCAGTCGTTGCCCCGGGGCGACGATCCGCGCTTCGGGCCGGACGCCGACGACTCCGACAGCCCGATCCTGCACGTCGACATGGACGCGTTCTTCGCCGCCGTCGAGGTGCGCCGCCGACCCGAGCTGCGCGGCAGGCCGGTGGTCGTCGGCGGCGTCGGGCCCCGTGGGGTGGTCAGCTCGGCCAGCTACGAGGCCCGCCGCTACGGGGTGCGCAGCGCGATGCCGACCAGCCAGGCCCGGGCCCGCTGCCCGCACGCGGTCTACCTGCCACCGGACTTCACCGCCTACAGCGCCGCCTCCCGGGCGGTCATGCAGATCTTCCGGGACGTCACCCCGCTGGTCGAGCCGCTCTCCCTCGACGAGGCGTTCCTCGACGTCACCGGTGCCCGCCGGCTCTTCGGCTCCCCGGCCACCATCGCCCGGCTGATCCGCCGCCGGGTCGCCGACGAGCAGGCGCTGACCTGCTCGGTGGGGGTGGCGCCGAGCAAGTTCGTGGCCAAGCTGGGCTCCACCCGGGCCAAACCGGACGGCCTGCTGGTGGTGCCGCCGGGGCAGGTGCTCGACTTCCTGCACCCGCT
>NZ_JBSFBM010000586.1:0-2080 GCF_053592955.1 Micromonospora sp. NPDC002411
GGCCGCCGGCCCCGCCGGAGGCCGGCGACCAGCAGGTACGCGGCATGGCGCGCGGCGGCATGCTGAACCTGGCGAGCGCGGTGCTCAGCCAGGTGGCGCTCTTCCTGGTCATGCTGTTGCTGGCCCGCGTGCTGGGCGTACGCGAGCTGGGCCGGTACGCCCAGGTCTACGCCGTGCTGTCGTTGCTCGGGCTGCTCTCGCTGTCCGGTTTCCGCGCCGGGCTGACCCGGTTCGTGGCGGTGCACCTCGCCGACGACGATCCGGCCGCGCTGCGGGGCGCGATCCGCCTCGGGATCGGCATCTCGGTCGTGGCGTCCACTGTCATCGCTGTCGGTCTGGCGGTCGGCGCGCCGTGGCTCGCCGGGGCACTGCACGACCCGCAGCTCGGCACCGGTCTGCGGTTGGTCGCGCTGTGCCTGCCCGCCTCGACCGTCTGCGAGGCCGCCCTCGCGGCCACCCGGGGTTGGCGTACCCAACGGGCCTACGCGCTCATCGGCCAGGTCTACGAACCGGCGGCCCGGCTGGTCCTCACCGCGTTGGCGCTCGCCGTCGGGGCGGGCCTGACCGGCGCGTTCTGGGCCCTGGTGGTGGCCAGCTGGAGCGCCGCCGGGTTCGCTCTCGTGGCGCTCGCCCGGATGGTCCGCCGGGTGCCGGCCGCCCGGCCCGCGTACCGGCCGGGAGAGCTGTTCCGCTTCTCCACTGTCAGCTGGGTCTCCTCGCTCTCCTCGACCGGGCTGATCTGGGTGGACGCGTTGCTGCTCGGGTTCTTCGACTACGGGCCCGACGCGATCGGCGTCTACCACGTGGCGACCCGGCTGGTGACGATCGCGGTGTTCGTGCTGGCCCCGGTCAACGCCTC
The DNA here is from genome assembly GCF_053592955.1 of Micromonospora sp. NPDC002411. Taxonomy (NCBI): domain Bacteria; kingdom Bacillati; phylum Actinomycetota; class Actinomycetes; order Micromonosporales; family Micromonosporaceae; genus Micromonospora; species Micromonospora sp. NPDC002411. The sequence goes on from NZ_JBSFBM010000586.1 coordinate 860, forward strand.
GTTCGGCCCGCACCTGGCGCACCTCTACCACCAGGGTCGGCTGGACGAGGTCCGCCGGATCTACCGGGTCGCCACCGGCTGGGTGCTCCGACTGTCGCTGCCGGCGTTCGTGGCGTTGCTGGTCTTCCCGGAGCAGTTGCTGCGCCTGGTCGGTGGGCCCGGTCTGGCCGGCGGCGCGGCGGTGACGGTCGTGCTGGCGCTCGGCCAACTCGTCAACGCCGCCACCGGGCCGTGCGGGACGCTGCTGAACATGTCGGGCCGGGTCTCGGTCAACATGGTCGACAACCTCGCCGCACTGGTGCTCAACGTGCTGCTCAACCTGTGGCTCATCCCGGCGTACGGGATCCTCGGCGCGGCGGTGGCCTGGGCGGTCTCGTTGGCCGCTGTGAACGTCGCCCGGGTCTGGCAGGTGCGTGCGCAGGTGCACACGGTGCCGGTGACCACCGGCATGCTCAAGGGGCTGGTGGCCGCGGTGTTCGCGTTGGTCGTCGGGTTCGGTGTGCGGTGGCTGGTCGAGGGCTGGATCACGCAGCTCACTGTCGGTCTGACCGCGATCGTGGGGGCGTACTGCGCCGGGGTGCTCGCCCTCGGGCTCAGTCGGGAGGACGTCATGGTGCTGCGTTCGGTGACCCGCCGGGGCGGCCGCCGCGCCGCCGTGGCCGGCGGTCCCGCCGCGAAGGTCGGCTCGTGAGCGCGCTCGGTCGACGTCAGGTCACCGACCACCTGCGCCGGGGTGTCCGCGCGACGCGGGCGTGGGGACGCGCCGCGCGGCCGGGCGAGCCCGGCCCGCTGCCCGACTTCCTGGTGATCGGGGGTCAACGCTGCGGCACCACCTCGCTGTACCACCATCTCGCCGCGCATCCCCGGGTACGGGTCGCCACCGGCAAGGAGTTGCAGTACTTCAGCGTCCACCATGGTCGGGGTCTGCGCTGGTACCGGGGGCACTTCCCGCGCCTCGCCCCGGACGAGCGCACGTTCGAGGCGAGCCCCTACTACCTGTTCCATCCGGGCGTGCCGTCCCGGGTCGCGGCGGCCCTGCCGCAGGCCCGCTTCGTCGCCCTGCTGCGGGACCCGGTGCAGCGGGCCTACTCGCACTACCTGCACACCCGCTCGTACGGCCTCGAGCCGCTGACCTTCGCCGACGCGCTCGACGCCGAGGAGGAGCGGCTCGCTCGGGCTACGCGCGGCGGCCCGGACACCCACGCCGCGCACCGGGCGTTA
>NZ_JBSFBM010000587.1:0-2058 GCF_053592955.1 Micromonospora sp. NPDC002411
CACGGCGAACAGCACCCGCAGCCGGTTCCAGTAGCTCTCCTCGGTGATCCGACCGGCGGCGAGCTCCCGCACCGAGAAGGCGTTGAAGCCGAAGTCCACCACTCCGACCAACATCCCACCGACGCCCATCGCGCCGGCCGCCAGGCCGAACGCGGCTGGGCCCGCCCGATTCGCCACCAGGGCGACGAGGACCGCGTACAGCGCCTGTGAGGCGGCTCCCGCGACGACCAGGATCACGGTCTGCGCCGCGAGGCCGCCACGGCCGATCATGAAAGGAAAGCCTCGACGAACGCGTCGCTTCCCAGATCCACCCGGGGGGCGGGCGTGGGCGCGGCGATCGCCTTCTCCATCAGCCCGGTCACGGACTCCTCGGTCAGTGGTCCGCAGAGGCTCAGGCCGAGATGCTGTGCCCAGGTCACCAACTGGTCGGATCCCGCGACAACCACCTGCCGTCCTGCTCGGATGCCCTTGACCATCATCGAGTTGGGCTGGTCGCTGGAGTACGCCACCATGACACAGTCGCTCGCCTGGACCGCGCAGTTGATGGCGTGATCGGTCTGCACCCGGTCGTCCAGAATCACCGGCAGCCCGGCGGCTCGGGCCCTGCCGAGCAGCGGCTGTACCTCCGCACGCACCGACGGATCGAGTTGCCCACACACGAACAGCGCCACCGGCCGGTCCGCCAGTCGCAGCAGGCAGCGGAGCACCAGGGGCAGGTTCTTGCGGGCCGACACCTTACCCGCCACGAGGAAGACGAACCGGTCCTCGGGGACACCGAGCGCGCCGCGCAGGGCGGTCGGGTCCTGGTCCTCCGCGTCGAAGAACACCGGGTCGGGCGCGACGGCCGCGCGGGCCTTCCGGCCCGCTACCGAGTGGTCCGACAGGTACAGCAGCCGGACCCCGGGAAGCCGTTCGGTGCGTCGCAGGATGAGGTCCTTCGTCTTCAACCGGGCCCGTACCGACGGCCGGTTGTCGGTGTTCCAGCGGGGGTCCTGAGTGACCAGAACGACGATCGGGGGGCCCGGCGGCCAGCCCCGAATCCCGAGCCGGATCGCGAACCGGTCGCCGTCGGGAACCAGGACCCGCGTGCAGCCGTACCGCATCGCCTGCCGGCGCACACCGCTGACGGTCAGCGACGGATCCGCCAGCGCCACCTGTCGGCAGCGGTCGGCCACCTCGGCGAGGTGCAGCCGATGCTCGGTGGACCGGAGGCCGGACCGGGTGAGGGCGAGCACCACGCTGTCGCCGCGATCCAGGGCAGCGGACGCCAGGAGGCGGACATACATCAACCGGTGCCCCTCGTGATCCTGCGACACGATCAGTACCCGTTCAGCCATTCCCGGTGCCTCCTTCCACCCGAGCGGTCAGCACTAGCGGACGGCGTCTGTCGCCGGCACCATCCACGCGTTGAAGTCGCGGCTGAACACCGTCGTGCAGGCGTCGACACCCAACCCGGGCTTGAAGCCCCAGAAGTCCAGCCGGCCGAATCCCTGGGCGGTGAGCGCGTCGTCGGCCGGACGTGTCGTCGGGCGATCGGTGTCGTCGAGTACCACCAGCCCCGAGGGCGTCAGGTACTCCTGCGCGAGACGGGAGCAGGTGGTCCGCGCCATCCCGTCGATGATGATCACGTCCCAGGGCGCGCCTTCCTCGATGGCCCGTACGTAGGGCGCGGACCCGTCCGCCTCCCACCAGGTCCCGTCGCAGGGCACGTGCAGGACCCGACCGTGGCGGGGTTGCGGAACCCGACGGAACCAGTCGGCGTCGTGTTCGACGGCCACGATCTCCCGCACCCGCAGCGCGTCCGCGAACCATGCGGTCGACGAGCCGGCACCGTACTCGAACACCCGGCGATCGGCTCCGACGTGCGTGGCGAGCCAGTGCATCGCCCCGTAGGTCAACCAGGGGCGTGGCCCGCCGTCCGAGCCGCTCGGCGCCCCGCCCGAGACCGACCGGTGCCAACCCTTCGCCCTGCTCGTCGTCCTGGCTCACGGCGACCGGCGGCGTTACACCAAGGGGATCGTGATCCTCGGTGGAATTCCGGCCCTGTCGTTTCTCGCC
>NZ_JBSFBM010000588.1:0-2055 GCF_053592955.1 Micromonospora sp. NPDC002411
GGGCGACATCTGGCTCAACGAGGGCTTCGCCAGCTACGCCGAGTGGCTGTGGGAGGAGCACGACGGCGGCCGGACCGCCCAGCGCAACTTTGAACTCCAGTACGCGAAGACCGACTGGTCGCAGCCGTCGGTCGAGCCGGGCCGGGAGCTGATGTTCGGCACGGCCGTCTACAAACGCGGGGCGCTCGCCGTGCACGCGTTGCGCCGGACCGTCGGTGACGACACGTTCTTCCGCATCCTGCGGACCTGGACCACCGAGGGGGCGACGGGCAACGCGACCACAGCGGATCTCGTGACGCTGGCCGAGCGGGTGGCGGGCCGGCAGTTGCGACCGCTCTTCGACGCCTGGTTGGTGGGTGGGTCCGCCCCCACACTGCCGTGACGGAGCCGTGATCACCGGTCGATATGCTCGCCGCCTGCGAGCAGCGGAAAGCCGTGGTCTCGCGCGGAGCGGCGTCGGCCGCCGCCGCCACACGGGGGAGGGTGGAATGCGGGTGACGCGGCACAGACTGCGGATGAGCGTCAGTCTGCTGGTGACCGGGGCACTCGCACTGTCCGGATGCGATTCGTCGGCGCCGGAGGCGGTGTCGTCGCCGAGCGCGTCCCCCACCCCGTCGCGGACGTTCACTGCCGGCGCGGAGGGGGTCGGCGACGCCTACTTCCCGAGCTACGGCAACGGCGGGTACGACGTCGGGCGGTACACGGTCAAGGTGCGCTACGACCCGGCGAAGGACCGGCTGACCGGTACGACCACGGTGCAGGGCACCGCCACCGCCGACCTGTCCTCGTTCAACCTCGACCTGGCCGGCCTGACCGTCACCGCGGTCACCGTGGACGGCGCGGCGGCGACCCACACGCGCAAGCGGAACGAGCTGGTGATCACACCGGCCTCCGGTCTGATCAACGGCAACGGGTTCGTCGCCGAGGTCACTTACGAGGGTGTGCCGAAGCCGCTGAAGAACGAGATCCTCGGTGAGGGCGGTTTCCTGCACACCGCCGAGGGTGCGATCGCGCTGGGCCAGCCCGAGTCGGCCAGCACCTGGTTCCCGGTCAACGACCACCCTTCGGACAAGGCGGCGTACGACTTCGAGGTCACCGTCCCGGACGGCCTGACCGCCGTCAGCAACGGTGTTCCCGGTGGCAAGACCAGCGCGGACGGGTGGACCACCTGGAAGTGGTCGGAGAAGTCGCCGATGGCGAGTTACCTCAGCACGTTGGTGATCGGCAAGTTCCGGATCACCACCGGCGAGCACAAGGGCCGTCCGGTGTACAACGCGGTCGCCACCAACGTGGCGAAGGGCGCAGCGGACACGTCGATCGCGCAGACCGTCAAGGTGGCCGACTACCTGGAGAGTGTGTTCGGGCCGTACCCGTTCGACGCGTACGGCGGTGTGGTGGTCTCGGACAGCCGGATCTCGTACGCCCTGGAGACGCAGAGCCGGCCGGTCTACTCCGCCGGGTTCTTCCGGCAGGGCGAGAACACAGAGGTGGTCGCCCACGAGTTGGCGCACCAGTGGTTCGGTGACAGCGTCGCGATCGGCAAGTGGGAGGACATCTGGCTCAACGAGGGCTTCGCGACGTACGCGGAGTGGCTCTGGGCCGAGCACACCAAGGAATACACGGCCAAGCAGGCGTTCGACATCCGGTACACCGAGGTGCCCGCTCAGGTGTGGAAGACCCCGCCGGGCAAGCCGGGTGTGAAGCAGTTGTTCAGCGAGTCGGTCTACCAGCGTGGTGGCATGACCCTGCACGCCCTGCGGGTGGCAGTGGGCGACAAGGCGTTCTTCGAGATCGTCAAGACCTGGGCGGCGGAGAAGCGCAACGGCACCGCCACCACCGCCGAGTTTGTCGCGCTCGCCGAACGCGTCTCCGGCAAGAAACTGGGCCCGGTCTTCGACGCCTGGCTCTACGGAACGAAGAAGCCGGCCCTGCCCAAGCGCCTCTAAGGCCTGTTTCATAAGAACTGGCCGGCCTGCGGCGGGCCCGGACGACGCCCGGCGGCGTTGCGGTTTCGTCCGGATACCGGTGTTGTATCCGGACGAAACCGCGCCTTGC
>NZ_JBSFBM010000589.1:0-2024 GCF_053592955.1 Micromonospora sp. NPDC002411
GTATCCGGACGAAACCGCGCCTTGCCGGATCGCCGCCCGGACTCCGCCTCGGCTCGACCGCCCTTATGAAACAGGCCCTAGGCGAGCAGGTCGCTCATCAGCTCGCGGATCCGGGCGGCGGCTGCGGCGACCGGCCGCCCCCGCCACGCGACCAGCAACGACTCGCGCCGCTCCTCGTCAGCGAGGGCGGCGTCGAGTCGTTCGGCCTGCCCGGGCGGGAAGAACATCCCGACGTGGGTGCCGACACGCGTTGCGAGCGTGAACAGTTCCCGCGCGGTCTCGTCGTCACCGCGGTACGCCGCGAGTTCGGCGCCGCCCTGCGCCCACGCGCCGATGATGGGGAGGTCCTTCGAGGAGAGCGCGTCTTCCCGGGCGAGGGTCAACAGGGCGACCGCGTGCGCGTCGGGGTTCTCCCCCGGCATTGGCCGTGCCTGCGCCACCCGCAGGTCGAGGACCGCCACGGCGACGCGCAGCATGGCTTGCGGCTGTGGCTGCGGGCTCGTCCAGCCGCTCAGGATCCGGGTCACCCGAGCGCCGTACGCGTGGGCCTCGTCGTACTGCTGACGCTGCCAGGCCAGGTGAGCCAGCCCGAGGCAGGCGACGGCGGCGTCCACCGCCTCGCCGTCGCCCGGGGCGGCCGTCTCCGCCAGTCGTCGTTCGGCCTCCCCGTCACCGGTCAGGGCAAGCTGGACGTCCAGGCGCACCCGGATCGACCGGGCGTCCTGGGCGGCACCGATCATCTCCATGTGGTGGACGCTGCGCGCCAGCCACTCGGCCGACCCGGTGTCCCCGCTGGGGTTGAGGAACTGCCCGACGGCACCCGCCGCCATCGCCATGCCCCAGTGGTCACCGGCGATCGCGAAGCGGTGGTAGGCCTGCTCGGCATCGGTGACCGACGCCTCGGGCATGCCGCCGTTCTCCCGGGCCGCGGCGCGGGCGAACAGGCCGAGTGCCTGCACGTGCGGGTCGGGGTGCGCGACCAGTTCGTCAGCGGCCTTCATGCTGCGATCCACGTCGGAGGCGTCGAACTCGGGCAGCGCCGACGCGAGCGCTGTCAACCGGGACGAGACCTCGTCGGGTCGCTCGGCGAGGAGCGTGCGCAGTGCCCGCCGGGCGAGCACCGCGAGCCGGAGTTCACCGCTGATGCCGGAGTTCACCCCGGTCAGCAGGCACAGCCAGGCGAGCCGGTCAGCGTCGGGTAGTGGTCGCCCGGCACCACGACCCTGCAGGATCGCCGAGTGGCGTCGTCGGACCGGGTCGGCGACACCCATTATCCCGCGCGCCCACCCGAGGACCTCCAGGTGAAGGCCGCGCACTGTCCAGAGGTGGAACAGCGCCGTCGCGACATCGACAGTGGCCGCCTCGTCGTCCTGGGCGAGCGCCCAGCGCAGGGCGGCGAGCAGGTTGTCCTGCTCGGCGGCGCAGCGGTGCAGCGCCTCGACCTGGCCGGGTCCGACGAAGCGGCCGGCGAGGGCGACGGCCCGCTCCCGGGCCCACGTGACCAGCCCGGTCATGGCCGCCCCTCGGGCACCGACCGCGTCGAGCCGGGCTTCGCCGTACTCACGGACCGTTTCGAGCATCCGGTAGCGCGGCGGGCCGTCCCCCTCGACCAGGGTCAACAGGGACTGCTCGACGAGTGTCGCCAGGCCGCGACGGACGTCCGGGGTCTGCGCGACGGCGGCGGCGAGATCCGCGGTGAAGGGCGCGGGAATGACCGCGACCCGTTGCAGCAGGTCGCGGTCGTCCTCAGCGAGCAGTTCCCTGCTCCAGTCGACGAGCGCCCACAGGCTGGCGTGCCGCTCCGGCAGGCCGCGCAGAGCGTCGTCGAGCAGCGCGAACCGGTCGGTCAGCCCGGCGAGCACGTCGTCGATCGGCATGTGTCGCAGTCGCGCCGCGGCCAACTCGAGGGCCAGGGGCAGGTTGTCGAGCCGGTGGCAGAGACTCGACCATGACGAGGCCGGCGGAGTCGAACGGGTACGGCCCGAAGCGCTCCTCCAGCCAGGTGAGGAAGCCCGGGGACCGCT
>NZ_JBSFBM010000590.1:0-1985 GCF_053592955.1 Micromonospora sp. NPDC002411
GGCGGCGCGCAGCGCGGGCACCGCGTCGGCGGTGGCCACCGGGACCTCCACCACGTCGATGCCGAGGTCCCAGGCGCGCTCGGCGAGCCGGACGGTCTCGGCGACCGGCAGGCCGCGCAGGATGGCCATCACCCGGGCGCCGCCGAAGATGTGGTCGAAGTCCGCTGTGGTCATGGTGCACTCCATCCGAGATCGCGGTGAAACGGTTGCCTGGTGGTCCGGCCGGAACCCGACGCCTCAGACCGGCGTCGGCGTGCCGGTCAGGTCGAGCGGCGACCAGGCCTCGACGGGGGCGGCGAGCAGATCCTCGAACCAGGCCCACGGCGGAACGGGCGCGTTGTCGCCGCTGCTGGTCAACGCCTGCGCCGCCATCAGGTGGCCGAGGCGCAACCGCCGCACGGGGTCGAGGTCGCGCAGCAGACCCGCCAGGTAGCCGGCGGCGAACGCGTCTCCCGCGCCGACCGGCTCGACCACGGTCACCCGGGGCGCGGGTACGAAGACCGGCTCGGCGTCGTGGCGCAACGCGGTGGCGCCCACCGCGCCGTCCTTGACCACCACCGTCTGCGGGGTGGGCAACAACCGGCGTACGGCCGCCGGGTCGGTGGTGCCCCACAGCGTCTGCGCCTCGTCCTGACCGACGAACACCAGGTCGCACCGGTCGGCGAGGTCACGCAGCACAGGTGCGGCCTGTTCGACGGACCACAGCCGGGCCCGGTGGTTGACGTCGAAGCTGACCAGTGAGCCGGCCAGCGGGCGGGCGGTCACCGCGTGCTCGACAAGCGCCCGGCAGGAGGCGGAGAGCGCCGGGGTGATGCCGGACAGGTGCAGCACACGGGCACCGCTCAGCCCCGGGTCGGCAAGCGTGCCCGGGTCCATCCGGGAGGCCGCCGACCCGGCCCGGTAGTAGTGCACGGCGGTGCCCTCCGGGCCCGGGTCCTTGAGGTACAGGCCGGTGGGGGCGGCGGGGTCCACGACCACCTGGTCCACCCGGACGCCGGCGGCGGCGACGTGCCGGACCACGGCCCGGCCGAAGGGGTCGTCGCCGACGCGGCTCACCCAGGCGACCTGGTGTCCCAGTCGGGCCAGGTAACCGGCCACGTTGGACTCCGCGCCGCCGACCGAGACGGCGACCCGTTCGGCGTGCTCCAACGGCTCACCGGGCGCGGGGCAGAGCACCACCATCGTCTCCCCCACCGCGGCGACCTCGACCGGCGTACGGCCGGCCGGGGTGGTCGAGCGAACCTGTCGGGGGTCGGTCGGCATCGGGCACACGTCCTCGCGGCGGGGTCCTGGGCGTCGCCGAGCCTAGGTGTCAGGTGCGAGACGGGCAACCCGTCGCGTCACCGGTCAGGGCAACGTCAGCCCGTACGCGGCCAGCACCTCCGAGATCGGCTGGTAGAAGGTGGTGCCGCCGGCGGTGCAGTTGCCGGTGCCGCCGGAGAGGATGCCGATGATGGTGCCGGTGGACGCCACGTAGAGCGGTCCCCCGCTGTCTCCCGGCTCGGCGCAGATGTTGGTGCGGATCAGGCCGTAGATCACGCCGGTGGAGTAGTTGACGGTCTGGTTGAGCCCGGTGACAGTGCCGCAGCGCACCCCGGTGGTGCTGCCGCTGCGGCACACCGCCTGCCCGATGTACGCGTTGCCGGCACCGTAGATGGTCAGCAGACCGGGGTAGGTGTAGACGGCGCTCGGGTGGGCGATCCGACCGGTGTAGCGGATCAGGCCGTAGTCGTTGGTCGGGTAGCTGCTGGCGGTGCGGGTGCCGAGCACTGTGGTCTGGGCGCTGTCGGCGTACCAGGTGCCGGCAGCGTTGGTGCAGTGCCCTGCGGTGACCACGTAGTAGGTGCTGCCGCTGCGCACGTTCGCACCGAGCGAGCAGCGCGCCCCGCCGCCGTAGATCCCCTGCCCGGCCGCGATCAGGGGGCGCAGCGTTCCGGGCTCGCGGCGTAGCAGCGCCCCGGCCCGGTCGGCCACCGCCCGTAGCG
>NZ_JBSFBM010000591.1:0-1979 GCF_053592955.1 Micromonospora sp. NPDC002411
GCCGTACACCTGGAGTTGTTTGCCCGAGGTGTAGGTCCAGGCCTGGTTGGTCTGCCTGTTGCAGTCGTAGAGCTGGACCCGGGTGCCGTTGGTGCGTGAGGCGTTGGGTACGTCGATGCACCGACCGGACTGCGTGCCGACGATCTGGCTGGCGGAGCCGGGTGGGACGGTCGGGGTGGGCGTCGGCGTCGTCGGATCGGTGGGGGTCGGCGTCGGGGTGGTCGGCGTCGACGGCAGCAGCGGGCAGGTGCTGCGGTAGGTGACCACGCCGCTGTTGTCCAGCAGCGGGCAGAGGAACTGGCTGTACCGGGCGTCGTTGTCGACGAACATCTTGACGAACGGCAGCATGGTCCGGACCATCACCGGGTTCGATCGTCCGACCATGAATCCGTGATCCGCCCCCGCGACCTCCAGGTAGACGCTCTCGGTCGTGGACGGGAGGCTGTTGTACAGGCCGGTGGCGTAGGACGGGGTGACCACAGTGTCCGCCTGCCCGGAGAAGATCATTGTGGGCACCCGGTCGTTGGCCAGGTTCGACGACGGCGAGTACGGCGCGATCCCGACCACTGCCTTCAGCGACGAGCGCCGGATGGCTGCGCTCAGCGCGCCACCACCGCCCATGGAGTGACCGGCGACGGCCAACCGGGTGGGGTCGACCCGGTCGCGTACCGGGCTCTGCTGGGTGAGGTAGTCCAGCGCGGCGAGCAACTGGGTGCCTCGGGCGGTGTCGAAGTCGTTACGGCTGTTGGTCTCGATGCCGATCACGACGAAGCCGTGGGAGGCCAGCCACGGCCCCATCCAGGCCAGCTCGGCGGAGAACAACGCCGTGTAGCCCGGCGAGATCGCGATGGCCCCGAAGGTGCCCTGGCTGGTGTCGGTCGGGTAGTAGATCCGGCCGCCGTTGAAGCCGTACCCGGTCGGGACACTGACCGAGGTGTTGGCGAAGGGGCCGTTTACGGCGGTGACGCTGGTCCGGGTGGGGTCCGGGCCACGCTGGTACGGGTTGTCGGCGGCCGACGCCGACCCGGTCGCCACGGTGATCGTGAGCAACCCGACCGCGGCGGCGATCCCGGCCGCGGCGAGCTTGAACAGTCGGCCCCTCAAGCCGGTTGACACTCGGTCGGCCTGGGTGTTCCCCGTGGGCGGGGGGTGGTCTGCGGGTCCTCGCACTGTCGGTACCTCCTGGTGGTGGAAGAGCGAGGGGCGGGCGGGCTCGTCGTGTGCCGAGCCTGCCCGCCCCCGTTGATGTCCGATCGTCAGCGTTGCAGGGTCAGCAGACCCGGCCGGTACGGCAGGAGGCCGTAGTCGCCGCCGGAGCTGGGGGAACGACCCTGGTAGAGCAGTTGCAGGTTGCAGGCGTCGACGGTCATGGTCTGATCGGCGTTGGTCCGCAGCAGCTCACCGTGGCTGATGTCGTTGGTCCAGGTGGCACCGCTGTTGGCCTTGCCCGCGAACGGGTTGCTCTCGGACGTGGCCTGCGGCGTCCACGAACCACCCAGGCTGCTGGCCGTGAAGGAGCGGAAGTAGCGCCCGTTCGAGCCGATGGCCTCGACGATCATGAGGTACTTGTTCAGACCCTGGAGCTTGTAGACCTGAACAGCCTCGAAGAGGTTGTTCGTCGTGTCGGTCATGATCGTGGTGTAGTTGGAGCCGAAGCTGCCCGGGAAGTTCCCGATCGGCATGCTGGCCCGGTAGATCCGGCCGTTGTCGCCGGCGAAGAACAGGTACATGTTCTGGTCGTCGCCGATGACGGCCTGGTCGATCGGGCCGGTGTTGGAGTTGGAGATGCTGCCGCTGAACAGCGTCTGCGGCGCCGACCACCCGTTCGGGTTGGTCGGGTCACTGGAGGTCCGGTACGAGAACGCGGGCCCACCCCACTGGTAGGCCAGCACCCAGATGTTGCGCGGCGCGAAGTAGAACAGCGACGGCGCCACTGTCGCGTTGTTCATCGCGTTCTGGCTGGCCGAGCCCATCTGGTT
>NZ_JBSFBM010000592.1:0-1978 GCF_053592955.1 Micromonospora sp. NPDC002411
GGACGCCGTCCTGCTCGACCTGGTCCGCGCCCAGGCGGCCTCGGTGCTCGGCCACCCGGACAGCACCGCCGTCGAGCCGGACCGGGCGTTCAAGGAACTCGGATTCGACTCGCTGACGGCGGTGCAGCTCCGCAACCAGATCAGCGTGGCGACCGGGGTGAAGCTGCCGGCGACCCTGGCCTTCGACCACCCCACCGCCCGGGCCCTCACCACCCACCTGATCGGCCGAATCGTCGGTGACTCGGACACCGAGCTGCCGCTGCTGGCCGAGGTGGACCGGCTCGCCGGGCTGATCTCCGGACGAACCCTCGACAAGGGCGCGCGGGCCCAGCTCACCGCCCGACTGCAGGCACTCCTGGCCGACGTGCACGGAACCACCGAACACACCGGCGACACCGTCACCGAGAAGCTCCAGTCGGCCAGCGCCGACGAGATCTTCGACTTCATCGACACGCAACTCTCGGTGTCCTGACACCGAACGCTGCGCGCATCCGGAGGGGTTGGCAAGCGATGCTGACTGAAGACAAGCTCCTCGACTACCTGAAGCGGGTCACCGCCGACCTGCACCAGACGCGGCAACGGCTGCGCGAGGTCGAGGCGGGCGAGCAGGAGCCGATCGCCATCATCGGCATGGGCTGCCGCTTCCCCGGCGACGTGCGTACCCCCGAGGACCTGTGGCAACTGCTGCTCGACGGCCGCGACGCGATGGCCGAGTTCCCGGACGACCGGGGTTGGGACCTGGACGCCCTGTTCGGTGACGGCACCGGCGCGGCGGGCACCTCCGACGCCCGCCAGGCCGGCTTCGTCTACGACGCGGCCGACTTCGACGCGGCCTTCTTCGGCATCTCGCCACGCGAGGCCACAGCGATGGACCCGCAGCAGCGGATGCTGCTGGAGGTCACCTGGGAGGCCCTGGAGCAGGCCGGGATCGATCCGGTCACGCTCAAGGGCAGCCAGACCGGTGTCTTCGCCGGCACCGCCGGCCAGGACTACGGCACGCTGCTGCTGGGTGCCTCCGAAGGGCTGGAGGGACACCTGCTCACCGGCAACGCGGCGGCGGTCGTCTCCGGACGGATCTCCTACTGTCTGGGGCTGGAGGGTCCGGCGGTCACCGTCGACACCGCGTGCTCCTCGTCGCTGGTGGCGTTGCACCTCGCCGCGCAGGCCCTGCGCCAGCAGGAATGTGGGCTCGCGCTCGCCGGTGGCGCCACAGTGATGGCCACACCGGGCGCGTTCCTCGAGTTCTCCCGCCAGGGCGGTCTGTCCGGCGACGGGCGGTGCAAGGCGTTCGCCGCCGCGGCCGACGGCACCGGCTGGGCCGAGGGCGCCGGTGTGCTGGTTTTGGAACGGCTCAGCGACGCGCAGCGCAACGGTCACCCGATCCTCGCCGTGATCCGCGGCTCGGCGGTCAACCAGGACGGCGCGTCCAACGGGCTCAGCGCCCCGAACGGCCCGGCGCAGCAGCGCGTCATCCAACGAGCGCTGGCCAACGCCGGCCTCACCCCGAACCAGATCGACACGGTCGAGGCGCACGGCACCGGCACCAGCCTCGGCGACCCGATCGAGGCGCAGGCGCTCATCGCCACGTACGGGCAGGACCGCGACCCGCAGCGCCCCCTGTGGCTCGGCTCGATCAAGTCCAACCTCGGCCACACCCAGGCCGCCGCGGGCGTCGCCGGGATCATCAAGATGGTCCTCGCGATGCGCGCCGGCGTCCTGCCGCAGACACTGCACGTCGACGAGCCGACCCCGCAGGTCGACTGGTCCGAGGGCGCCGTCGAACTGCTCACCAGCCGGCAGCCGTGGCCACGGACCGACGAGCCGCGCCGGTCGGCGGTCTCCTCGTTCGGGGTCAGCGGCACCAACGTGCACGTGGTCCTCGACGAGGGACTGGCCCAGCGCGTTCAACCCTGCCTTGCTGGCCCCGTACGCCGGCTGGTGCGGTTCACCCCGGAACGCGCCTCGGGACGAGACGTTG
>NZ_JBSFBM010000593.1:0-1977 GCF_053592955.1 Micromonospora sp. NPDC002411
GCACCGCTGGCCAGCTGCGTGGCGGTCAGGTGGAACTCGTTCTCCGGGCCGACGAACTCGCCGTACGTGGGGATCTTGGTGGCGGCGGCGACCTCCCGCAGCCCGACGGCGTCGAAGCCACGCTCGGCGAACAGCGCGGTCGCGGCGGTGAGCACCACCTCGCGGGTCGGCCGGGTCTCGTCGCGTCGCGGGCGACCCGGACGGCGTCGGGGCATGGTCATGGCCGCCATTCTGCCCCTAGAATCCAGCAACCGTTGGATTGCGGAGAGGACGCGGCGATGACCGGGCTCGACAGGCGGCCCGCGGCCGCCACCGACGCGACACTCCCCCGTGGCCCCCTGGCGGGCTTCGCGGCCGGCTCGCTCGGCATGGGTGTCTGGGTGACGGTGCCCGGCCTGCTGCTGCTCTACTTCCTCACCGACGTGCTGGCCGTCGACCCGTGGCTGGCCGGCATCGCGCTGCTGCTGCCGAAGGTCGCCGACGTGGTGCTGCACCCCTGGGTGGGTCACCGCGCCGACGTCGAGCAGACCCGCCGCGGCGACCGGCGTCGCCTGCTGCTGGTCGGCTGCGCCCTGCCGCTCGCGTTCGCCGCGCTGTTCGCGGTGCCCGGCGGCCTGACCGGCGCGCCGGCGGCCGCGTGGGTGGCGGTGTTCTTCGTCGTCGGCAACCTGCTCTTCGCCGCCTACCAGGTCCCCTACCTGGCCACCCCGGCCGACCTGCGCATCGGCTACGACGAACGCACCCGGCTGATGGCGTTCCGGATGGTCGTGCTGACTCTGGGCATCCTGGTGTCCGGCCTGCTGGCCCCGCTGCTCAGCGGCGGCGACACCGCGACGCGCTCCGGCTACCAGCGGATGGGCCTGGTCCTCGCCGTCGGGATGCTGGTGGCCATGCTGGTCGGCGTCGCCGGCATCAGCCGGCTGCGCGGGTCGGCCGCGGACCCCACCCCGGCGGGGCACGGCGGGTGGCGCGCCCTGCGCACCGCGCTGCGCGACCGGCAGTTCCGCTGGCTCGTCGCCGCCTACCTGGCGATGTCCACCACCACCCACCTGGTGCTCGCCGGGGTGCCCTACTACGCCGAGTACGAACTGCGGGCCACCGGCCTGACCACGGTGCTGGTGGCCGCGTTCGTCGCACCGGCGCTGCTGGTCACCCCGGCCTGGCTGATGGTGGCCCGCCGCGTCGGCAAGCAACGGGCGTTGCTCGGCGCGCAGGGCGCGTTCGCCCTCGGGTCGCTGGTACTGGCGGTGGGCCGCCCGGCCGGCCTGCCGGTGCTGATCGGCGCGGTGGCGGTGCTCGGCGTGGCCTTCGCCGGCATGCAACTGCTGCCGTTCTCGATGCTGCCCGACGTGATCCGCGCGGCCCCCGCCACCACCGGCGCCGGCACCTACACCGGGGTGTGGACGGCCACCGAGGCCACCGGCGCGGCCCTCGGTCCGTACGCGTACGCCCTGTGCCTGACCGTCGGTGGTTTCGTGGCCTCGACGGCCGGTGAGTCGCCGGTGCAGCCGGACGCGGCGCTCGCCGCGGTCCGCTACGGCTTCGGGGTGCTGCCGGCGGTGGCGATGCTCGCGGCCGTGCTGCTGCAACGCCGCTACACCCTGGACGCCACCGCCCGGACGACGAGCTGAACGGCCGGCACTAGACTTCGCCCTCGATGGACGCCCAGCCCAGCACTACCGAAACCCGTCCGTGCGCCCACTGTGGAGCGCCGGTGGCGCAGCGTGTCGGCGCGGGCCGGCCGTTTCGCTACTGCCGGGACAACGACGGCGCCTGCCAGCGCGCCTCCCGCAACAGCCGGATGCGCCACCGTAACGCCCCCGGCCTGCCCGGGCAGGTGGCCCGCACCTGGGAGGCGGTGGACCGCCTCGACCAGATCGTCGAGACGTTGACCGAGTCGCTGCACGCCGAGTTGTCGCCGGTGGGTGTGCAGCGGCAACTCGCGCAGGCCCGCGCGGAGGCCGCCACCGAGGTCGC
>NZ_JBSFBM010000594.1:0-1965 GCF_053592955.1 Micromonospora sp. NPDC002411
GTCGAGCAGACGAGTGTGCAGAGCACCTTCCTCGACGGGCTCAGCGCCACCGAACGCGCGAAGCGTCTGTTGGACGTGGTGCGCACCGAGGCGGTAGCGGTGCTCGGGTTGGGCAGCGTCGCCGACATCGGCGTCGACCGGCCCTTCCGCGAACTCGGCTTCGACTCCCTGACCGCAGTCGAACTACGCAACCGACTGGTTGCCACGACGGGTCTGCAACTGCCCTCCAGCATCGTCTTCGACTACCCGAGCGCCGCGACCCTCGCTGGTCACCTGCACGCACTGCTCGGCGCCGACGACAGCGCCACCCCGCAGACCCGGGTGACGACCACCACGTCCGAGCCGATCGCCATCGTCGGCATGGCCTGCCGCTACCCCGGCGGGGTCAGCTCGCCGGAGGACCTGTGGCGACTTGTCGAGACCGGCACCGACGCCGTCTCGGCGCTGCCCGACGACCGTGGCTGGGACCTCGACGCCCTCTACGACGCCGACCCCGACGCGCGCGGCACCTCGTACGCCGCAGCCGGCGGCTTCCTCGACGGCGTCGCCGACTTCGACGCCCGGTTCTTCGGCATCTCGCCCCGCGAGGCACTCGCCATGGACCCGCAGCAACGCCTGCTGCTGGAGACGTCCTGGGAGGCGGTGGAACGCGCCGGCATCGACCCGACCGCACTGCGCGGCACCCACACCGGTGTCTTCACCGGCACCAACAGCCACGACTACCCGACGCTGCTGATGGCGGCGCCGGACGCGGTGGAGGGCTACCTGGCCACCGGCAACGCCGCCAGCGTCATCTCCGGTCGGGTGTCCTACGCGCTGGGTCTGGAAGGGCCGTCCGTCTCGGTGGACACCGCCTGCTCGTCGTCGCTCGTCGCGCTGCACCTCGCCGCCCAGGCACTGCGGTCCGGCGAGTGCGACCTCGCCCTGGCCGGTGGGGCGATCGTGATGGCCACGCCCGGCACGTTCACCGAGTTCTCCCGCCAGCGTGGCCTGGCCGCCGACGGCCGGTGCAAGTCGTTCGCCGCCGCCGCCGACGGTACCGGCTGGGCCGAGGGTGTCGGCGTCCTGCTGGTGGAGCGGCTCTCCGACGCCCGACGCAACGGTCACCAGGTCCTCGCCCTGGTCCGCGGCAGTGCCATCAACCAGGACGGCGCCTCCAACGGCCTGACCGCCCCGAACGGGCCCGCCCAACAGCGGGTGATCCGGGCGGCGCTCGCTGCCGCCGATCTCACGACCGCCGACGTCGACACCGTCGAGGCACACGGCACCGGCACCAAACTGGGCGACCCGATCGAGGCGCAGGCGCTGCTCGCCACCTACGGTCAGGGCCGCCCCGCCGACCAGCCACTCTGGCTGGGGTCGATCAAGTCGAACATCGGCCACTCGCAGGCCGCCGCCGGAGTCGCCGGGATCATCAAGATGGTCGAGGCCATGCGCCACGAGACCCTGCCGCGGACCCTGCACGTCGACGAGCCGACCCCGCACGTGGACTGGTCCGCCGGCGCTGTCGAACTTCTCACCGAACCCCGACCGTGGCCGGCCGGCGACCGCCCGCGCCGAGCCGCCATCTCCTCGTTCGGCATGTCCGGCACCAACGCCCACGTGATCATCGAGGAGCCGCCGGCCGTAGCCGACGGTGACGAGCCGGCGCCGCGCCGACCGCAGACCGGCATCGTGCCCTGGACGCTCTCCGCGCGTGGCCCCGCCGCGCTGCGCGACCAGGCCGCCCGCCTGCTGACCTGGGTCTCTGGCGAGGACGCCCCGGACGCTGTCGACGTCGGGCATTCGCTTGTCACCACCCGTGCCGCGCTGACCGAACGCCTTGTGGTGCTCGGCCCCCAGCACGCCGACGCCCTGGCGGCGGCAGCCGCCGGTCAGCCGGCGGCCGGTCTGGTGACCGGCGAGACCTCCGACGGCAAGCTCGCGTTCGTCTTCTCCGGTCAGGGTTCGCAACGACCGGGCATG
>NZ_JBSFBM010000595.1:0-1956 GCF_053592955.1 Micromonospora sp. NPDC002411
TCGACCTGCCCACCTACGCGTTCCAACACCAGCGGTACTGGCCGTCCACCGGCACCGCCACGGCCGGCGACACCCGGGCGCTGGGCCTCAGCGGTGTCGACCACCCGCTGCTCGGTGCCGCCGTCGCCCTGGCCGGCGTCGACGAGCACCTCTTCACCGGTCACTGGTCCGCCGCCGGGCACCCGTGGCTCGCCGACCACCAGGTCGCCGGGGACCTCGTCGTGCCCGGCACCGCCCAGCTCGAAGCGGTGCTCGCAGCGGGCGCCGAGGTCGGCTGCCCGACGGTCGAGGACCTGGTCCTTGCCACCCCGCTCGTCCTGCCGCCGGCGGGGGTGCGGGTTCAGGTCCGGGTCGGCGCGGCGGACGCCGACGGCCGGCGCAGCGTGAGCGTGCACAGCGGGGACGGCGAGACGTGGACCGTGCACGCCTCCGGCACCCTCGGCGTCACCGGCACCGCGCCCCCGACCCTCACCGAGTGGCCGCCGCCGGGTGCCGAACCCGTCGACATCGGCGACCTCTACCCGGGGCTCGTCGAGCGCGGCCTGACCTACGGGCCCGCGTTCCGGGGCCTGGAAGCGGTCTGGCGCGGCCCGCTGGGGGAGACCTTCGCCGAGGTACGCGGGCCCGAGAGCGTCGACGCCTCCCGCTTCGGGCTGCACCCGGCGATCCTCGACGCCGCCCTGCACGCCCTCGGTCACACGGTCACCGATGCCGAACCGGCCGCCGTCCCGTTCGCCTGGAACGGTGCCACAGTGCACGCGGTCGGCGCCGACACGATCCGGGTACGGCTGCGGGGCACCGACACCGTCGCCGTGGACGTCTGGGACACCACTGGGCAGCCGGTCGCCACTGTCGGTTCCCTGGTGCTCCGGCCGTACACCCCACCCACCACCAAGACCCTCCCGGTCGCCGACGCCCTGCACCGCCTCGCGTGGACACCGGTCGCCGCCGCCCCCGCCGCACCGGCCACATCGGCGCAGATCTGGCACCCGCCGACCACCGGTGCCGACCCGCTGACGGCCACGCACTCGGCGACCGCCGCCACGCTCGACGTACTCCAGCGGTTCCTGCGCGACGCCACCGACGCGGACGCCCGGCTCGCCGTGGTCACCTCCGGCGCGGTGGCGACCTCACCCGACGGGGACGTCACCGACCTGGCCGCCGCCGCGGTGTGGGGGCTGGTCCGCACCGCGCAGACCGAGAACCCGGACCGCTTCGTCCTGGTCGACCTGGACCGCCCCGACGACGGCGTGCTCGCCGCCGCGCTCGCCACCGGGGAGCCGCAACTCGCCGTCCGCAACGGCACAGTGCTCGCCCCACGCCTGGCGCGGGCCGCGACCGGGCCCGCCCTCATCCCGCCCGCCGGAGTCCCCTGGCGACTCGACGTCCCGGTCAAGGGCACCCTCGACAACCTCACCCTCGTCCCGTGCCCCGAGGTCGACGAACCGCTCGGCCCGGGCCAGGTCCGGATCGCGGTCCGCGCCACCGGCCTCAACTTCCGGGACGTCCTGATCGCCCTGGACATGTACCCCGACGTCGCCCAACTCGGCAGCGAGGGCGCCGGTGTCGTCACCGCGATCGGCCCCGGTGTCGACGGGGTGGCCGTCGGCGACGCGGTCATGGGCATGTTCTACGGCGCGTTCGGCCCGGTGACCGTCACCGACCACCGACTGGTCACGCCGATCCCGGCCGGCTGGACGTTCGAGCAGGCAGCCGCCGTGCCGATCGTCTTCCTCACCGCCTACTACGCACTGGTCGACCTGACCGACCTGCGCGCCGGGGAGTCGCTACTGGTGCACGCCGCCACCGGCGGCGTCGGCATGGCTGCCGTGCAACTGGCCCATCACCTCGGCGCCACCGTCAGGGTGTGCTCGCGTCCACCACTGTGGTCACGGGTCTGGACATCCGCGCCTCGTGGCCGACCTTCGGTGCTGCCGGCACCAAGATCTCCTTCCT
>NZ_JBSFBM010000596.1:0-1952 GCF_053592955.1 Micromonospora sp. NPDC002411
AGACCTTTGGGACCCGCTCGCCGATCTGCCGATGCCCGAGCGTGAGAGGCTGGTTCGCAGCGAGGTGAAGCTGCTCGACTATCTCGATCGCCTCGCGACGGCGGCCAGGGCGGGGACGGCGACGGCCGGCGTGCCGGCGAAGACCACGCGCATCCGGGTCACCGACCCAGACCGAACGGGTCGCTGATGTGCGGGCTGAGCTTCACCGTGGGCGGGGCTGCCGCGTCGTACCAGTCGGCCTGGCGGATCGCCTTCATGGCCTCCTTGCGACCGGCGGCGTCCAGCCGGTCCAGGAAGAGCACACCGTCGAGGTGGTCGGTCTCGTGCTGCACACAGCGGGACATCAGGCCGGTGCCGACGATCTGCACCGGGTCGCCGAACGCGCTGAAGCCCTTGGCGATGACATTCTGGCGGCGCTTGGTGTCGAAGTAGAGCCCGGGGATGGACAGGCAGCCCTCAGGGCCGTCCTGCTCCTCCTCGTCGGGGAACTCCAGCACGGGATTGACCAGGTGCCCGAGCACGTCGTCGACGTCGAAGGCGAACACCCGCAGACTCACACCGAGCTGCGGTGCGGCCAGACCGGCGCCGTTCTGCTCACGCATCGTGTCGGTCAGGTCGGCGACCAGCCGACGCAGCTCGGCGTCGAAGTCGACCACCGGATCGGCCGGCGTGCGCAGCACCGGATCCCCAAAAAGACGGATGGGCTGGACGGTCACGCGGGGTGGCTCCTTCACGGGTCGGACGGGGATGCCGTACCAGTCTACGGAGTGCCCGGCCGTCCGCCGGCCGGCGTACCTCGATCGGCGACCGCCGGTGTGCCCAGCGTCACCGGCCGGCTCCCGCGTCCGGGGACTCGGCCCGGGTCAGCAGGTCCCGTACCCGCTCGCTGTCCGGGTGGCCGAGGTCGTCGAGGATGCCCAGCGCCCGCCGCCAGGTACGCACCGCACCGGCCGGGTCCCCCGCCGCGTGCCGACTCACCCCGAGCCGGGACAGGGTGTCCGCCTCGTCGTAGCGGTCGCTGATCCGCCGGTACAGCCGCAGGGCCCGCCCGTAACAGCGGATCGCCTCGCGGTGCTCACCCAACTGGGCGTGGATGAAGCCCAGGCTGTCCCAGGTGTTCGCCTCACCATGCCGGTCACCGGTCGGGCGCAGCAGCGCCAACGCCTCCCCGCAGTGCGCGAGTGCCGGCCCGTACTGGCCGAGCTGGGCGTGCGCCCAACCCACCGCGTTGCGCGCACTCGCCTCCCCCGCCAGGTGGCCGGCGGCCTGGTACAGCGCCAGCGCGCGTTCACCGTGGTCGAGCGCCTCGGCGTACCGTCCGAGCCCGTCGAGCATCGCGCCGAACGCCCGGTGGGTACGCGCCTGCCCGGTGTGGTCGCCCAACGACTCGAAGATCACCAGCGCCTGCCGGTAGTTCCTCGCCGCCTCGTCCACCCGGCCCAGCCGGTACAGCACCCGGGCGAGGTCACGGTGGGCGTTCGCCTGCCCGAGCCGGTCGCCCACCCGTCGCGCCCCGGCCAGCGCGGCCTCCTGGGCGAGGACCAGGTCCGGCCAGCGCCCCCGGCGTTGCAGGAAGTCCACCAACGTCCAGGCCAACTGCCAGGCATGACCGTCGAACCCGGTACGCCTCGCGTACGCGACCGCCGCCAACAGGACCGGGTACTCGACGGTGAACCAGGCGAGCGCCTGCCCGTGGTCGGTGATCTCCTCGGGCACCACGCCCGGCCCGGCGGCGGCCAGGGTGACCGGATCCCGACCCGGCTGCAGCAGCAACGCGGCCGCGTGCGCGGTGTGCAGGTAGTGGTCGAGCCCTCGCCGGATCGCGGCCCGCCGGGACTCCGCCGGTTCGAGACGTTCAGCCTGCTCGGCGGCGTACGCCCGGAGCAGGTCGTGGGCGCCGAACCGGCCGGGGGCATGCTCGGTGACCAGGTGAGCGTGGGCCAGCTCCGCCA
>NZ_JBSFBM010000597.1:0-1949 GCF_053592955.1 Micromonospora sp. NPDC002411
GTTGCTGCCTCCGGCGTGCGGGAGACACCAACATCCCTGATGTTGCGCGGATCTTGGTGACGAGCATCCGGCGCGGGCGGGGCTCGGAGGCGTCCCGGGCGCTGCCGTTGCAGTATTGGGGCGTGCGGCGGGTTCTGGGCGATGGTTGGTCGATCGATCTCTACGGTGACTGGACGGCTGAGCGCGCCAGAGACGGCGGCACGACCTGGTGTGCGCCCGGCCGCACGATCCTGGTCGTGCCCGGCGCTCCATGGCGGTGTGCCGATGGGGCGGACATCATCGCCTCGCTCGATGCCCACCTGCCGCCAGGCCCCACCGTCAAGCTGGGTGAGGGGGCCGAGGCGGGATCGGTCATCGTGCCGCCTGGGTTTACCACCACGACGGCGATGTCGGGTCCACCCTTCACGGCTACACCTTCATCGATGAGACGTACCTGGAGACGGTCTTCACAGACACGCACTCGGGGGACCTCAGGTGGGCCTACGACGCTTGGCGGTCAGTGACTCGATCTGCCACATAGTCGGGCGGCGAATCTCGGGCAGCGACCTTCTGGCGTCAACGCAGGAACGTGAAGAGGGTTCCCGCAGGTTCCAGGGGCTGTGGAGCGCTTTCGAAACGGTGAACGCCGACAGAGAATCGAACGCCATCCGGAGCGTGGAACGCCTGCTCCACGAAGCCGGCATCCCGAAACCACTCCCGTACCGCCGGGGTCAGGTCCGGTGCGCGCCGCGTCCTGGTCCAGATCACGGTGGCGCCCTCAGCGCAGATCTGAGGTAGGGCGGCAACGGTTCGCTCTACGTCGGCGTCCGAGATGTTGCCGAAGACCCCGACCATGAGCAGCAGGTCGGCCGGAACCATCCCCGCGTACGACGACAGCCGGCCCGCGTCTGCCTGCCTGATCACGATGTTGGAGAGCCCGGCCTGAGAGGCGGCGGCCTGAGCGGCCGCCACATTGCCCGCGTCGTATTCAAGAAGGGTCGCGTGTACGCGCTGAGCATCAGACCTTGAGGCGAGGACGCCGATGAGGTCACGGCCCTGCCCGGCGCACACGCTCACCGCAGTCAGCCGCTCGTCGGAACGCTGCTCAAGCCACGACGCAATGTGCTGCTGAACCAGGCGCAGTCGACGCGACAGCGGGGACGTTTCATCGGCATAGGGCTCATGCCACGCCTGCCAGTATGTCGGGGCGCTCATCCGGGCAACGTTGCCAGGCCGAAACTCACACCGAGGCCGTCCTGGCCGCCATCAGGCCGTCGGAGGCCGATCGCGGCCGACCAACGACGACCAGGAGTGACGGCGTGCCCAGGCAGCGCCGCCCTTGCCGGGCTGATGGTCCCCGCCCTACCTGTAGTTGTTGAACTGGAGGGCGACGCCGAAGTCCTCGCCCTTGAGCAGTGCGATGACCGCCTGGAGGTCGTCCCGCTTCTTGCCGGTGACTCGCAGCTGGTCGCCCTGGATCTGGGCCTGCACGCCCTTGGGGCCCTCGTCGCGGATCTTCTTGCTGATCGCCTTGGCCTTGTCCGTCTCGATGCCCTGGATCACCTTGCAGTCGATCTTGAAGATCTTGCCGGACGGACGCGGCTCACCGGCGTCCAGCGACTTCAGCGAAATGTTCCGCTTGACCAACTTCTCCTTGAACACGTCCAGCGCGGCACGAACACGCTCCTCGGTCTCCGCCTGAAGACCGATGGCCTCCTCGCCGGACCAGGAGATCTCGGCGCCGGTGCCGCGGAAGTCGAACCGCGTCGCAAGCTCCTTCTCCGCCTGCCGAAGGGCGTTGTCGACCTCCTGGCGGTCAACCTTGCTCACGATGTCGAACGACGGGTTCGCTGCCATGTTTCTGCTCCTGCTGTCCGGCGGTCTGGGCCTGCCGTCGGCCGCCGACCAGCGGCACGACCCCCTGACCGTACCCGGTTGCGTGGGTGCCGGGTGGAGCCGCTATCCTTGCT
>NZ_JBSFBM010000598.1:0-1937 GCF_053592955.1 Micromonospora sp. NPDC002411
GTGGCCGCGTGGCGGCACGGCGGGCGCGGAGGAGGAATCGACCGACGGTGGCACTGGTTACATCACCGGTCCCAAATTCATCCCATGATTGTAGGTTAGAGGTCATGACCCCGCCACCCACCGCCGCTCCGGCGCTGCCCGCCCCCGCCGCCGTCGACACCCGCCTGGCCGGCGACCCCGGTGCGGTCCGGCGGACGCATCCGGCGACCGGTGGCGCGCTCGTGCTGGTCGGGATGCTGCTGGTCGCGGTCAACCTCCGTGCCGTGGTGACGAGCCTCGGCGCGCTGCTCGACGAGGTCCGCGACGGACTGGGCCTCTCCGGCGCCACCGCCGGTCTGGTCACTACCCTGCCGACCATCGCGTTCGCCGGTCTCGGCGCGCTCACCCCGTGGTTGGTACGCCGCGTGGCGCCGGCCCGGGTGCTGGTGGTCGCCATGTTCGCCCTCGCCGTCGGTCAGGTGCTTCGGGTCGTCACCGACTCGATCTGGATCTTCGTGCTCACCAGCGCGCTGGCGCTGTCCGGCATCGCGGTCGCCAACATCCTGCTGCCGATGCTCGTCAAGCAGCACTTTCCGCACCGCACCGGCCTGGTCACCGGGGCGTACACGATGGCGTTGACGGTGGGCACGACGGTGGCCGCCGCCACCGCGGTGCCGATCGCGCACGCCTTCGGGTCCTGGCGGGCCGGGCTCGGCATCTGGGCCGCGATGGCCGCGGTGGCCGTACTCCCGTGGGTGCCGCTGGCGCTGCGGACCCGGACCGGCGCGCGGCGGACGACCCCGACGGCGGTCGCCGCGCCGGCGCGGATCCGGCCGGCCCGCACCCGGCTCGGCTGGGCGATGGCCGTGTACTTCGGGGCGCAGTCGCTCAGCGGGTACGCGATCATGGGTTGGCTGGCCCAGTTGTTCCGCGACGCCGGCTACCAGCCGGAGTCCGCCGGGCTGCTGCTCGCCGGGGTGACCGCGCTCGGCGTGCCGATCGCGCTGCTGATGCCCACCCTGGCCGGTCGGCTGGGCAGTCTGCGGCCGCTGGTGCTGGGGCTGACCACCGCGTCGGCGCTGGCCTACCTGGGGTTGGCGCTGGCTCCGCACGGTGCCGCGCTGCTCTGGGTCGCCCTCCTGGCCGTCGGTCAGGGCGCGTTCCCGATGATCCTGACCGCCATCGGGCTGCGCGCCCGCACCGCCGAGGGGACCGTCGCGCTCTCCGCGTTCGCGCAGAGCACCGGCTACGTGATCGCCGCCCTCGGTCCGCTGCTGGTCGGCATCCTCTACGAGGCCACCGGCGGTTGGACCGCCCCGATCGGGTTCCTGCTGGGCGCTCTCGCCGTGCAGACCACGGCGGGCATGGCTATCGCCCGTCCCCGCTACGTCGAGGACGAGTGAGGAACGGCAGCGGTCAGGAGGAGGCCGGCGTCGGCTCGCCGGCGACCGCCTCGTCCACCGTCGGGTAGGTGTGCAGCACCTCGACCAGGCCGCTCACCTCGAGGATGCGCAGCACCCCGCGCTGCGGTGCGGCCAGCCGGACCACGCCGCCGGCCTCGTCGCAGCTGTTCTTGGCGCGGACGAAGACCGACAGACCGGTCGAGTCGCAGAACGAGACGTCCGCCAGGTCGAACACCAGACGACTACGGCCCTTGTCGAGCAAGTCGGTGATCTGGTCCTGAAGCTGCGGTGCGGTGGCCATGTCGAGCTCGCCCGCGACCGACACGACGACCATGTCGCCGCGTTGTTCCGTGTGCACCGTCAAGGACATTCGCCAGACCTCCTGTTATCGGGGGAACGGTATCCCACGACGGGGGGCGAACGCAGAACGGGAGCCAGGATCCGGTGGCCATCGTCATTCCGTTGCTACGGGGCAAGTAGTTGATCAGGCCCCGGTGATAGAGTCCGCCCGGTCCAGGTCAAGGGGGTTCGAAATGGCGTTGAGCACCGAAGAAA
>NZ_JBSFBM010000599.1:0-1926 GCF_053592955.1 Micromonospora sp. NPDC002411
GAGTCATCAAGACCGTCCTCGCGCTCCAGGCCGGAGTGCTGCCCCGCACCCTGCACGCCGACGAGCCGTCACCGCACGTCGACTGGTCCGCCGGCACGGTCCAACTGCTCACCGAACCCCGCGACTGGCCGGACACCGGCCGTCCCCGGCGGGGCGCCGTCTCGTCGTTCGGCGTGAGCGGCACCAACGCCCACGTCATCCTGGAACAACCGACCGCCCCGGCGCCGGTGCCGCCGACCGGCGGTGGGCAGCTCCCCGCCGTACCCGTGGTGGTCTCCGCAACGACCGCACCCGCCCTGCGGGCGCAGGCGGCGGCCCTGCTCGACCACCTCAGCGAGGATCCCGCCGCCCGCCTCACCGACCTCGGCTGGTCCCTCGCCACGACCCGGGCGGCCCTCGAACACCGCGCGGCGATCGTCGCGACCGACCTCGACGAGGTACGCCGGAGCCTCACCGCCCTGCGCGACGACACCACGGTTCCCGCCCTCACCACCGACGTCACCGCCGACGGGCGCATCGCGGTGCTCTTCACCGGGCAGGGCAGCCAGCGGGCCGGGATGGGCCGGGAGCTGTACGACGCCTACCCCGCCTACGCCGACGCGTTCGACGCGGTCTGCGCCCACCTGGACACCCACCTCGACCGGCCGATCCGCGACCTCGTCCTCGACCCGGCACACGCCGACCTGCTGAACCGCACCGAGTACACCCAACCGGCGCTCTTCGCCGTCGAGGTGGCCCTGTTCCGGCTCTTCGCGCACTGGGGCATCGTCCCGGACTACCTCGCCGGGCACTCGATCGGCGAGCTGAGCGCCGCCCACGTGGCCGGCGTCCTCGACCTGGCCGACGCGGCCGCCCTGGTGGCGGCCCGTGGCCGGCTCATGCAGGCGCTGCCCGACGGCGGTGCGATGGCCGCCGTCCAGGCCGACGAGGCGGAGGTGCTCGCCTCGCTCGACGGGGTGGACGGCCGGATCACCGTCGCCGCGGTCAACGGACCGTCCTCCACTGTGGTCTCGGGAGACGAGTCCTCGGTCGAGCAGGTCGTCGCGTACTGGTGCGACGCCGGGCGGCGAACCAGGCGACTCCAGGTCAGCCACGCCTTCCACTCACCGCACCTGGACCCGATGCTCGGCGAGTTCCGGCGGGCCGCGACCGCGGTGACCTACCGGCCGCCGCAGATCCCGATCGTCTCCACCCTGACCGGCCACCTCGCGACCACTGCCGAGCTCACCTCGCCGGAATACTGGGTACGGCACGCCCGGGACACCGTCCGCTTCGCCGACGCCGTCCTCGAACTCCACCGGCACCAGGTCCGTACGCTGCTCGAACTCGGCCCGGACCCGGTGCTCGCCGCCATGGCCGAGGAGACCCTCGCCGACCAGCCCGGCCGCGCGGCGATCGCCGTGGCCGCCCTGCGCGGCGGGCACCCGGAACCGCTCACCGTCCTCACCGCGCTCGCCCGGCTGCAGACCCGGGGCGCCGACCCCGACTGGGCCGCGGTCTACGCGGGCTCCGACGCCCGCCGCACCCCGCTACCCACGTACGCCTTCCAGCACCAGCCCTACTGGCTGCACTCGGACCCGGCCGACGTCGCGTCCAGCAACACCGGCCACCCGCTGCTGCACACCGCCACGACGCTCGCCGACACCGGTGAGGTGCTGTTCACCGGCCGTCTGGCCACCGCCCGGCAACCCTGGCTCACCGACCACACAGTGCTCGGCACCGCGATCCTGCCCGGCACCGCGTTCGTCGAGATGGCCGCGCACGCCGCCGACCACGTCGGCTGCGGCCAGGTCGAGGAACTCACACTGGAAGCACCACTCGTCGTCCCGGACGCCCGGTCGGCCGGCGGTAGCGTGCGCCGATGACCCCGCCGGGACGTCGCGTGGCAGTGGTGACCGGCGCTGCCGGCGGCCTCGGCCACGCCAT
>NZ_JBSFBM010000600.1:0-1915 GCF_053592955.1 Micromonospora sp. NPDC002411
CATCACGGTGCCGACGGCACCTGTCGCTCCGACCACGGCGAGGGTGGGCAGCGCCGTCATCGGGCGCTACCTACCCGTCCCCGCGTAGACCACGAGGGTGCCGCCGCCGGTCGGCGGGATCAGGTACGGCTGGAGGATCGCCTGCTTGGTGGTGTTGACGTTCGTCCAGTCGTCCAACGCGATCCCACCGGTGTCACCCGAGTTCGGGTTCCACGACCAGTAGGTGAAGGACATCCCGGTCACCCCGGTGCCGGTGTACGCCATCAGCCTCTCCAGCCACACCCGGTCCTTCGGGTCGGCCAGGGTGCTGCCGAACTCGCCCATCATGATCGGCGCGATGTTCTGCTTGTACAGGTAACCCCAGTACTTGTCCCAGATGGCCGGCATGTTCGCCGGGTAGTCCGGGGCGTCGAACCAGCTCTGCCGGTACACCGAGGTGGCGTACTCGTGCGGCGAGTAGACCAGCCGGTTCGGCACACTCAGTCGGACCGGGAACTGGCCGGCCTTCGACAGGTTGCCACCCCACCAGCCGCAGTCCTCGTCGTTGCTGGTGTCGCCGTCCCAGACGTTGGAGAGGCCGCCGCTCGGGCAGCTCACCCCCTCCACGAAGATCAACCAGTTGGGCTGGACACCGAGGATGGCGTTACCGGCCCGCTCGGCGGCGAGCCGCCAGTCCCGGGTGGTGTCACCACACCCCCAGCACGCGCCGGTGGCCGCCGGGTTGGTGCCCTCGGCGTGCGGCTCGTTGTGCAGGTCCGCGCCGATCACCGTGGGGTTGCCCGCGTACCGCTGGGCGAGCATCTTCCAGTCGTTGATCCAGGTCGCCTCGGAGACCGTCGACGTGTACCACAACGGCGACTGCCCGGCCGACGTCGGCCGGTGCCGGTCCAGGATGATCCGCATACCCTTGCTGCCGGCGTAGTCGATCACCTTGTCCAGGATCTGCAACGGCGACAGCCCGACCAGATCCGGGTTGACGAAGTCGTTGACCCCGCTGGCGGTCGCGCCTGCCTTCAGCGCGTCGTTCGAGTACGGCACCCGCAACGTGTTGTAACCCAACCGCGCCATCGTGTCGAGCTGCCCCCGCCACGGGTTGTTCGACCACAGCCCGTGGAAGGTCTTGTTGTCGGTCTCCATACCGAACCAGTTGATACCGGTCAACCGGACCGTGGCACCGGTGCTGTCCACGATCTGGTTACCGTTGGTGTGCAGGTAGCCGGTGCCGGTGCCAGCGGCCACGGCCGGGCTGCTGCTAACGGCGGCGGCGAGGAACACGCCGGCCGTGACGGTGGCGAGCGCGGTGACCGCACCGCCGAAAGCCTGAGGACGGAACATTCGAGCTCCAATTCGGAGGCCGAGCGTCACCGGTCTGGGACGCCCGGCGGGCGGCCGTCCGCACGTCACGCTCCCTCAGGGGTACGCGGACAGTGCGCGACGGCCCATGTCACGCGGACGTGTCACTCGCGGAAGCTCACCGGCGACCCACGACAGCGGTTGTTCCGCCCTCGTCGCCCTCGTCCCGGTGGCCCTACCTGGTCCCGTGGCTCATTCTGATCACCCCACGTCAATGCGTCAACCAGCCCCGCCAGCCCACACCAACGCCCGTCGCGCCGCCGCCCACCCCGCCTCCGAGCGCCCACCCCCATGATCGCGCTCGATCCTTGATTTAGTGGCCTGAGAAGCGTCCGGAAGCCACTACATCAAGGATCGAGCGCGACCTTGGTTTGACGCAGGCGCCTGAAACCCCTCCCGGCCGGTCCAGGACGCTCGTCGTCGCCAAGATCCGCGCAACATCAGGGATGTTGCTGCCTGCCGCGCCTCGGAGGCAGCAACATCCGGGAAGTTGTGCGGATCTTGGGCGCGGCGCGGCGGCGCGGCGGCGCGGCGGCGCGGGGCGGGGCGGCGCGGGGCGGGG
>NZ_JBSFBM010000601.1:0-1874 GCF_053592955.1 Micromonospora sp. NPDC002411
CGACGAGGATGGTGTCGTCGCCGGCGATCGTGCCGACGATCTCCGGCAGACCCGCCCGGTCCAACGCGCTGCCTCCTGGCCACGGTCGACCACCAGGCCGTCGAGGCACTCCACGAGCGGCCCGGCCAGGGCCGGGTCGGTGGCCACCGGGCCCTGGAACACGCCGCGGACCATCCAGCGCGGCCCGTCGACGCCGACGAACCGCAGGTTCGTCGGGCCGTCCGGGGTACGCACCTGGGCGTGCAGCTCCGGGCCGTACTCGCCGTCGACCTCCTGCGCGCTCGCGCCGTCGCGCAGCAGCGACTGGCGGATCTCCTCGCGCACCTCGTCCCAGATCCCCTCGGACCGGGGGGCGGCGAACACGCCCAACTGGAGGGCGTTGTCGCCGTGCACCAGCACGACCTGCTGGATCACGCCCTGCGGGTCGGCCTGCACCCGCACCTCGACGTCGGCGATCGCCGGGATGTGCAGGCTGCCCAGATCGAGCCGCTGCACATCGTCGTAGCTCTCGGAGATGTCGTACGGGCCGCGCTCCAACGACGGCGCCGCATCGCCCTGGTCCGGGACCTGGGTGGCCCGCTCGTCACGGGTCTGCCGCTCGGCATCGGCCCGCTTTCGGGAGAAGATCACTGCGCCCACCCTCCGCTGTTCACACTCACCCTGCCATTTCTTCCGTCTGCCCGCGGCCCGGCTCGTCCGGCCGCCGCTCGACCCGGTCCTGGCCCGTCGGCGACGGCACCAGCCCAGCGTGCCCGCCGGTGGAACCGTGCCCGCCGGTGCCACGCCGGGATGCGGGCAGCTCGACCACCGGCTCGAACCGCGCCCGCGCGACCTGTTGGATCACGAGCTGTGCGATCCGGTCGCCGCGGGAGATCTTCGCCGGCACATCCCGATCATGGTTGATCAGGTTGACCAGAATCTCACCCCGGTAGCCGGCGTCGACCGTACCGGGCGCGTTGAGCACCGTCACGCCGAGCCTGGCCGCCAAACCGGAACGGGGGTGGACCAGACCCACGTACCCCTCCGGCAACGCGATGGCCACACCGGTGGGCACCAGGGCGCGGCCGCCGGGTGGCAGCTCCACGTCCGCGGCCGCCACCAGGTCGGCCCCGGCGTCGCCGGGGTGGGCGTACGTGGGCAGCGGCAGCTCGGAGTCGAGCAGCTGCACGGGCACGGGTACGACGTCGGTCACGGGTCCCCTCTTCCGTCCGGTTATCGGGGTGACCCTGCCATCCTGCCGGTTCGTCGAGCCGCCGTGCGCCGTACCCTCGCAGGAGTGAGCATGTCGCCCTCTCCGTCCGCCGATCAGCCGCCGGTCGACGTCCGCACGGCGTACACCGAACGGCTGGACCTGCCCTGGTGGCTGTGGCTGGCCGGGCTGGTGGCCGCCGCGCTGCTGGCCGTCGAGATCTGGATGGGCGCCCCCGGCGTCCGCTCCTGGCTGCCGTTCGCCGTGCTGCTGCCACTCACCGCGGTCGGGTTGTGGTGGCTGGGCCGGATCCGGGTCGCGGTCGTCGGCTCCGAGCTGCGGGTGGACGACGCCCGCCTGCCGGTCCGCTTCGTGGCCGACGTGGTGCCGCTGGACGTGGCCGGCCGTCGTGAGGTGCTCGGGGTCGGCGCGGACCCGCTCGCGTTCGTGGTGCAGCGCCCGTGGATCGGCGGCGCCGTGCAGGTGGTGCTCGACGACCCGGCCGACCCGACCCCGTTCTGGGTGGTGAGCACGCGGCATCCCGTCGAGCTGGCCGAGGCCGTGCTGGCCGCGCGGGACGCGCTGGCGTTCTCCGGCCCGGCCAACGAGCAGGGCTGACCCGACCCGCTCAGGTGCCCGTCGGTGGGCCCGGCAGGGCAGTCGGTGGCGCGGGCCGGGCGATGCC
>NZ_JBSFBM010000602.1:0-1866 GCF_053592955.1 Micromonospora sp. NPDC002411
CGGCGGGGGCCGGCCCCCCCCGCCCCCGACGCCGCGTTTCTGATGTGCCGCGACTGGCATTTCGCCCAGGACCTCACCCAGACGACGCTGGCCAAGGTGTACGCCAACTGGAGCCGGGTCCGGCCTGGCCACCGCGAACGCCTCCATGCTCGACGAGGGCACCGCGGCGGCGGAGGCGATGACCCTGGCCCGGCGGGCCTCCAAGAGCAAGAGCCCGGTGTACGTGGTCGACGCCGACGCGTTGCCGCAGACCATCGCGGTCATCACCAGCCGGGCGCAGCCGCTCGGCATCGACGTGCGGGTCGTCGACGTCGATGCCGACGAGTTGCCGGCGGAGTTCTTCGGGCTGCACCTGCAGTACCCGGGGGCGTCCGGGGCGGTCCGCGACCAGGCGAGGCTCGTCGAGGCCGCGCACACCGTCGGGGCGCTGGTCACCGTCGCCGCGGACCTGCTGGCGTTGACGCTGCTGCGGGCGCCGGGAGAGATCGGGGCGGACATCGCCGCCGGCACCACCCAGCGGTTCGGCGTACCCATGGGATTCGGCGGGCCGCACGCCGGTTACCTGGCGGTGCGCTCGGGCCTGGAGCGGATGCTGCCCGGGCGTCTCGTCGGGGTGTCCCGCGACGCGGACGGCAACCCGGCCTACCGGTTGGCGTTGCAGACCCGGGAGCAGCACATCCGGCGGGAGAAGGCGACCAGCAACATCTGCACCGCGCAGGTGCTCCTCGCGGTGATGGCCGGCATGTACGCCGTCTACCACGGCCCGGACGGGTTGCGGGACATCGCGTCGCGTACCCATGACATGGCGGCGCGTCTCGCGGCCGGGCTGCGTGCCGGTGGCGTCGACGTCGCGGACGTCGCGTTCTTCGACACCGTCACCGCCCGGGTGCCGGGCGGCGCGGCGGCTGTCGTCGCGGCGGCCGCGCAGCGGGGCGTGAACCTGCGGCTGGTCGACGCCGACCGGGTGGGCGTGTCCTGCGACGAGACGACCACCCTCGCGCACCTGACGCAGGTGTGGGAGGCGTTCGGGGTGCCCGCGTTCGACGGGGCCGTGGACGTGGCCCTGCCGGTCGACCTTCGTCGCACCACCGACTTCCTGACCCACCCGGTGTTCCGCAGCCACCACTCGGAGACGGCGATGCTGCGCTACCTGCGGCGGCTGTCGGACTTCGACTACGCCCTGGACCGGGGCATGATCCCCCTCGGGTCGTGCACGATGAAGCTGAACGCGACCACCGAGATGGAGCCGGTGAGCTGGGCGGAGTTCGCGCACATCCACCCGTTCGCGCCGGACGACCAGACCGTCGGGTACCGGGAGATGATCGGCCAGTTGGAGTCGTGGCTGGCCGAGGTGACCGGTTACGACGCGGTCAGCGTGCAGCCCAACGCGGGTTCGCAGGGGGAGTTGGCCGGCCTGTTGGCGATCCGGTCCTACCACGCCTCGCGGGGTGAGACGCACCGCGACGTGTGCCTGATCCCCTCGTCGGCGCACGGCACGAACGCGGCGTCGGCGGTGATGGCCGGCATGCGGGTCGTCGTGGTGGCCTGCGACGACGACGGCAACGTCGACCTGGTCGACCTGGACGCGAAGATCGACAAGCACCGGGACGCGCTCGCCGCGATCATGGTGACGTACCCGTCGACGCACGGCGTGTACGAGACGGGCATCGCGTCGCTGTGCGCGAAGGTCCACGACGCCGGCGGGCAGGTGTACGTCGACGGGGCGAACCTCAACGCCCTGGTCGGGTTCGCGAAGCCGGGCAAGTTCGGGGCGGACGTGTCGCACCTGAACCTGCACAAGACGTTCTGCACTTTTCCTTGCGCTTGCGGTGCTTGAGGACGCCGGCCGCCTCCTCGATGAACGCC
>NZ_JBSFBM010000603.1:0-1861 GCF_053592955.1 Micromonospora sp. NPDC002411
GCCCGCCGGGACTCCGCCGGTTCGAGACGTTCAGCCTGCTCGGCGGCGTACGCCCGGAGCAGGTCGTGGGCGCCGAACCGGCCGGGGGCGCATCCGTCGGCGGTTCAGCCGTTCAGCCGCCGGTACCGGGCGACCGAGAGCGGCAGGAACACGACGACCAGTGCGATCGGCCAGACCACGGCCAACCACAGGTAGTGCTGTGCCGCCCAGGAGTCACCTCCCCAGCCCGGATTGCCGAACAGCTCGCGGGTGGCACCGACGGTCGCCGACAATGGGTTCCACGCGGCGACCGCGCCGAGCCAGGCCGGCATGGTCGCCGGTGCGACGAACGCGTTGGAGAGGAAGCCGAGGGGGAACTCCAGGGTCTGCACGGCGACGACTGCCGTCTGTCCGCGCGTGACCAGGCCGAGGAAGATGCCGACCCAGACCAGGGCGAACCGCAACAGCAGGATCAATCCCACCGCGCCCAGTGTGGCACCGGGCCCGCCGTGCGCCCGCCAACCGACAGCAAGGCCCGTGACCAGCAGAACCGCGAGGGTGACCAGGGCGAACAGCAGGTCGGTCACCGCTCGGGCGACCAGCGGGGCGAGTGGCGCGACCGGCATCGAGCGAAGCCGGTCGGTCACCCCACGCTCCAGGTCCTCGGCGACCGCGATCGTGGTGAGGCTGATGCCGAACACCATGGTCATCACGAACATGCCGGGCATCAGGAACTCCCGGTAGCTGCCTCCGCCGGGCACCTCCATCGCCCCGCCGAACAGGTAGGCGAACATCAGGACGATCAGGATGTTGAAGCCGAGTGAGGCGACCAGGGGCCCGGGGTCACGTCGCCACCGGGCCAGGCCCCGCCAGACGAGGGTGCCGCTGTCGGCCAGCGGAGCGGGCCGGCCCGGCGTCAGGTCGACCGTCGAGGGCAGGGCCGTGGCGCTCACGCGACCACCTCCGAGTTGGCCCGGTGGCCGGTGACGTGCAGGAACACGTCGTCCAGGGTGGGACGACGGAGGGCCACGTCGGCCACCGTGACCTGCGCGGCGTCGAGCGCCCGCAGCACCTCGACGAGCGCACCGGCGCGGTGCCCGACGCCGACGCTCACCGCGCGCCGGTCCACGTCGACGATTGGTTCGTCGTCGACGACCCGACGCATCTGTGCGGCGGCGACGGCGAGGTCGCCGGTCTCCCCCACGACCAGCTCGATCCGGTCGCCGCCGAGCCGTGCCTTCAGCTCGTCCGGGGTGCCTTCGGCGATGACGCGACCGGCCTCGACCACCGAGATCCGGTCGGCGAGTTGGTCGGCCTCGTCCAACTGCTGGGTGGTGAGCAGCACTGTCGTGCCCGCCCGGACCAGCTCCCTGATCGACTCCCACACCTCGTTGCGACCGCGCGGGTCCAGCCCGGTGGTGGGTTCGTCGAGGAACAGCACGGCCGGGGCCAGGACCATGCCGGCAGCCAGGTCCAGCCGGCGGCGCATGCCCCCGGAGTACGCGCGGACCGGTCGCTCACCGACGTCGGCGAGACCGAACCGCTCCAGCAACTCGGCCGCCCGCCGCTGGGCCCGGCGGCGCCCCAGGTGGAACAGCCGGCCGAAGAGCAACAGGTTCTGCCGCCCACTGAGCGCCTCGTCGAGCGCGGGGTGCTGCCCCACCAGGCCGATCCGATAGCGCACCTCTTCGGGCTGGCGGGTCACGTCGAACCCGGCGACCTCGGCGCGGCCCCCGTCCGGCCGCAGCAGGGTGGACAGGATCCGCACCGACGTGGTCTTGCCGGCTCCGTTGGGGCCGAGCAGACCACACACCGTGCCGGTGTCCACCCGGAGGTCGAAGCCGTCGAGAGCGAACCGGTCCCGATACCGCTTGCGCAGCCC
>NZ_JBSFBM010000604.1:0-1843 GCF_053592955.1 Micromonospora sp. NPDC002411
CCATGACACCCGAGTCGGGCACCAGGACGACGGTCGAATCCGGGGCGTGCCCACCACCGACGTGCCGTAGCGCCACACCGACGGGCAACTCGTCGCCGCGCCTTGCCGGATCGCCGCCCGGACTCCGCCTCGGCTCGACCGCCCTTATGAAGCAGGCCCTAGCCGGGCGTCGGCGGCGGCCAGTGCCTGCCCGTCGGCGACCTCCTCGGCGACCGTCGCCGCGTCCACCCAGTGCCGCCGCGCGTCGGCGTGCTCGCCCAGCGCCGCGCAGGCGTCACCCAGGTAGAGCAGGTTGCGCGCCAGCCCCGCCGTGGGCTGCGTCTCCTCGCGCAGCCGCCGGCTCTCGGCCAGCAGGTCGTACGCCACCCGCGCCTGCCCCGGCGAGCTGGTCAGCAGCGTCGCCCCGGCGTTGAGCAGGGCAGTCGCCCGGCTCGTCGGGTCGTTGACCGACTCGTACTCGCGCAGCGCCGCCCGCCACGCCTGCGCGGCGTCCAGGTGCTCGCCGAGACCCGCGTGCACCAGCACCAGGTTGGTCAACGCCGCCGCGTACCCCCGGGCGTCACCCACCGACCGGAAGGTGTTCGCCGCCCGCACCAGGTGGTGGTGTGCGCTGTCCAACTCACCCCGGGCGAGCTGCGCCGCGCCGAGACCGAGGTCGGTGAGGGCGTGCCCGGCCCGGTCCGCCCCGGAGCGGTGCCTCCGGGACATCTCCAGGTGCTCCACCGCGTCGTCCAACTGCCCCAGATCCAGCAGAGCCAGGCCGAGGTTCATCCGGGCCTGGGCGGTGCCCCCACGTCCGCGCTCGTTCACCGCGAGGGTGAGCGCGGCCGCCGCCCCGTGCGGATCGTGCCGACGCCGCCGCAGCACACCCAGCTCGTTGTGCGCCCACCCGGCGATCTCCGGTCGGTCGTCGGCGGTCGGGGTAGCCAGCACGGTGCGGCAGACCTGCTCCCACTCGTCGAGCCGCTCGGCGTACGCCAGCCACCCGCAGAGCGCCACGGCCAGCCGGAACCACCACCGGCGTACCCGTCGGGGCAGTGTCTCGGCCGCGCCGGACGGCACCCGCACCACCGCCAGCAGCAGCTCCTGGTGCAGGTCGAACCAGCCGTACGGGTCGTCGTCCAGAGGCAGTGACCACTCCCGGTCCGGCGGTGCGCCGAGCACCGCCAGGTTGGCGGCATGCCGTTCGGCCCGGCGGGCAAGGTGCCGGGTCAACCGGGCCTGCGCGGCGACCCGGGCCCGGACCGGATCGGCGTCGCGCAGGTGCAGCCGGGCGCTGTCGGCGAGCAGCGGGCGGATCTCGTACCGGTCGCCGGGCGCGCCGACAACGAACGCCGCGGCGGCCAACTGGTCGAGCAGCGCGGTCACCCGCTCGGGATGCCGGCCGGCCAGCGCGGCGATGGTCGGCCGGTCGACCGGGGCGGGGATCAGCGACATCACCCGGTACAACCGTCGAGCCTCGCGGCTCAACGACCGGTACGCGGTGTCCCGTTCGGTGATCAGACGTGCTGCTGGCGACACTGTGAGCCGTTGGTGTGGTGGTGTCTGCACCGCGCGGCGCAGCGCGTCCAGCACGTCGGCGTGTCGCCAGCCGTGCTGGGCGGTGCGATAACCGAGCGCGCGGACGGTGCGGGGCTGTCGGCCGCACAGGTCGACGATGTCGCGTACCGCCGGGTCGGTGCGTGGATCGGCACGGCGGACCCGGGCGG
Organism: Micromonospora sp. NPDC002411; assembly: GCF_053592955.1. NCBI lineage: Bacteria > Bacillati > Actinomycetota > Actinomycetes > Micromonosporales > Micromonosporaceae > Micromonospora > Micromonospora sp. NPDC002411. The sequence goes on from NZ_JBSFBM010000604.1 coordinate 1,710, forward strand.
CGGGTGCGGCCCCGCCCGCGGTGGCGAACAACTCGACCGCCTCGGAGGTGCCCGGCTCGGCGATCCAGTGTGCGACCATGTTCCTCGGCGAGGTGGACGTGACCAGTCAGGTCGTGTCGTACCAGCGGCGGCGG
>NZ_JBSFBM010000605.1:0-1836 GCF_053592955.1 Micromonospora sp. NPDC002411
TCGCCGCGCCCTCGGTGAGGTGCGGGACGGCCGCCTTGCAGAGCCAGAACATCGCATACAGATTGGTCTTGAGCACCCGGTCGAACTGCTCGGTGCCACCGAGCGAGACGGTGACCATGTTCGTGAAGCGCACGTTCGGGTTGTTGGGTACCTCGAAGGAGCGTTCCGCCACCACCGCGGGGTTGACGTTGAAGTAGCTGTAGCTACCCAGCCCCCACGCCTGGTGGCTGGTCACCGAGTCGGCGACCTTGTACGCGGCGTAGCCCCGGGTCGACCCGTTCATCCACGCGGCCTGGTTGGGCGGGTCGTACGGCAGTTCGTTCTGGTAGAAGTACGTCCGGCCACCGTTGCCGTTCCAGATGGTCTGGTACTTCTGGTAGTGCTCGACGAAGAGGCCGTACATGGTGACGTTGTCGCCGTTGACGGTGAGCCCGGTGTCGGCGGTGTTCAGCGTCCACCCGGTCGGTACGCCGCTGGCGGCGTGGTCGGCCCGCCACAGCCACATGTGGTCGCCGATCACGTTGTCGCTGTTGACGGTCAGCGTGTTGGTGGCCTTGCCGACGTGTGGGCCGCCGATGCGGAAGAACACGTCGTGCAGCGAGGTCGGGTTCGAGGCGTGGCTCGCGGACGAGCCGGATGGCCCGACCTCCATGAGCACCGGCGAGTTCGTGGTGCCGGCCTCGAACATGATGCCGGCGACCTTGACGCCGTCCACGTCGGCCACCCGCATTCCGACGGTGCCGTTGTCGGCCTGGATGGTGGCCAGGCCCAGACCGAGGATCACCGTGTCGGCCCGGTTGACCTGGATCGGCTCGGTGATGCGGTGCACGCCCGGGGTGAAGAGCAGGTGCTTGCCCTGAGTGAGAGCCGCGTTGATGGTGGCGGCGCTGGTGCCGGGCTGGACGACGAAGAACTGCGACAGCGACAGGGACGAGCCGGCCGGCGTCTTGTTGTACCAGCTGGTGCCGGTGGAGTTGGTGCGCAGCGCGGGCACGAACACCCGGTACTCACCGCTGCTCGTCACGTAGAGGAACGGCTTCTCCCGGACCTGCGGGGTCTGGCCGATGACGGTGTGCGACGGGTTGGGGAAACTCGGCGCGGGGGCGCCGGTGACGCCCTGGAAGACCATGTTCCACACCGAGCCGGTCCAGCCGTTGCCGAACTCGCTGTTACGGGAGTACCACTGCTGCTGCGAGCCGGAGACGACCAGCCCGTCGACGCGGGTGTCGGCCATCAGGCCGCCGCTGGACCAGCCGTCGCCGCCGTTCCAGAGCTGGATCTGGTTCTGCGCGCCGCGCAGGTGCATCCGCCGGTACGGGGCGGCCTGGGACACCGCCCAGCGCTCCACGGTCTGCCCGGCGGGCAGGGTGACGGAGAGGTTCTCGGCGGCCCGCCAGAAGTTCTGGGTGGCGTTGCCGCCGAACCAGAACGCCTCGGTGCGGACGTGCCCGTTGAGGTTGACGTCGTCCGGGCTCATACCGAGGCCGGCGACCTGGGTGAAGAAGCCGAGGTTGACGTCGGCGGTGTAGGTGCCGGGCTTGAACAGCACCGCGTAGCGCTGCGGGCCGAACTGGTTGGTCTCCTGCTGGGTGAAGAGCGTGTTCAGTCGACTCTGGATCGTCGACGTGGGCGTGCTCGGGTCGAAGACGAACGTGTTCGACCCGAGGTTGGGGTTGTACGGGTCGGTGGGCGTCACCGGGGGCTCGTTGGTACCGCCGGTCTCGCCGTAGATCTGGAACTCCCAGAGCGAGTAGCCGTAGCCGGTGCCCCGGACGGTGCCGTACATGCGGACGTAGCGGCCGGCGCCGGAGACGGTGAGGTTCTGGGTGCCGCCGG
>NZ_JBSFBM010000606.1:0-1811 GCF_053592955.1 Micromonospora sp. NPDC002411
CCGGCGACGGCCTGGGTCGTCGTGACCGACCGGGACCTGATGATGGACAATGCTTCGGTCTTGACCGGTGGCAGGCCGCTCACCTCGAATGTCAGGGCGAGAGCGCGGGTGTCCTGCACGACGGCACCTCCTCGTTGGGACGATCCTGCCGAACCGGGGGAGCGGCGGTGCGACGTTCCCGCGATTACCAACCGATCGGGCAGGTGGGGGTCGGCCGAGGCGTGTCGACGGCGGCGGCGAACGCGCTGGCTGCGGCGCTAGGAAAACGCTAGTCGACGCCGCCCGCGCTGGGTAGTCGGTCGTTCACCCGGTTGGTCGCGGTGCGAATGCGCAGAACTCGTTGCCCTCCGGGTCGGCCAGCACCCACCACCAGTGCGCCTCGTCGAGAGGCTCGCTCAGCAGCGTCGCGCCCGCGGCGAGCAGCGCGGTCGGCTCCGGGTCGACCAGGTCGACGTCCCAGTGCAGCCGGTTCTTGACCGTCTTGGGCTCGGGCACCTCGGCGAACACCCAGTAGTCCCAGGGGAACCCGGATGCGCCGACCACCCCCGCGTAGGTCCCCTCGTCCTCGACGGTGCCGCCAACCACCCCGGCCCACCAGGTCGCCTGCGCAACCGGGTCGGTCGAGTCGACGACCAGCTCGAACGGGCCCGGCCGGGTGCCCTCCCGGGCCGGGAACGCGCAGAACTCGTTGCCCTCCGGGTCTTCCAGCACCCACCAGGTCGCCTCACCGCTCGGCTCGCGGACCAGTCGGGCGCCGTCCGCGAGCAGCGCGACCGGGCCCGCGTCGGCCAACCGCAGATCCAGGTGTACGCGGGTCTTGCCGACCCGGGGCTCGGGCACCTTGTTCACCCAGATCGACTCGGCGTTCGAGCGGGCTGAGCGAGGGTCCACACGGGTGTCGTCGTCACCGGCGTCGGCCACATCACCATCGAGCATCCTGGCCCAGAAGCCGCCAAGTGCGAGCGGGTCGGCGGCGTCCAGGCAGAGGTCCTTGAATCGGGCCAGCACCGCTCCATCATGCCTGGTCCGTGCGCACCTGTCCGGCAGGAGCCGCTGGGCGCACGCGCTGAACGTCATCCTTGCCGTTATATAACGTCGCACGTACTATCCAGGCATGCATGAATCCACTTTCCTCATCCTCACCGCTCTGGCCGGGCAGCCGTTGCACGGCTATGGGGTCGTCCAGGCGGTCGAGGAGTTGTCGGCGGGCGACGTGAAGCTGCGGCCCGGCACCCTCTACGGCGCACTCGACCGCCTGGTCGAGCAACGCCTGATCGAGGTCGACCGGGAGGAGGTCGTCGACGGGCGGCTGCGCCGCTACTACCGGCTCACCGAGGCAGGGGCGGTCGCTCTGCGAGCCCGGGCCGAGCGACTGCGTCGGCATGCCACGGCGGCCGAGACCCAGCTGGGCAAGCGCCTCGGCGGTGCCCTGGACTCTGGCACGGTGATCGCGTGACCGCCGCCGTGTGGTCGAGCGACGAGGGCAGTCTCGAACGCCACTACCGAAAGCTGCTGCTCGCGTACCCGGGCCGGCACCGGCGGCGGTACGGCTCCGAGATGATCACCACGCTCCTGGAGATGGCGGTCCCCGGCCAGCGCCGCCCCCGGCCCGGCGAGGCCCTGCACCTGGTCGCCAGCGGCCTGCGACAGCGGCTCCGGCTGCCCGCGCGCGGGCCACTCCCGGTGATCGCGGCGGTCCTCCTCGCCCTGACGATGCGAAGAGCGGCCGGACCAGCAGGTAGGTGACGCAGGCGATCAGCGCGGCGGCCGGGAACGTGATGATCCAGGCGATCACGATGTTGCCGGCGACG
>NZ_JBSFBM010000607.1:0-1806 GCF_053592955.1 Micromonospora sp. NPDC002411
GGGCCAGGGCGACCTTCGGCGCGCCGGCCAGGGCCCGCACCGCCGCGCCGGCGGCCCGACGCAGCGTCTCCGGGGCCGGGGCGGCGCCCGACGGCTCCGGACCGAGCCCGACCGCGACGACCAGCGGGGCGGTCACGGTGCCCAACGTGGCCAGCTTGACGACCTCACCCGGCCCACCCGTCGCGCCGAGCAGCGCGAGGGTCTCGGTCAGCTTGCCGTCGAACGCGGCGGCGATGCTCTCCGCGCCACTGGCGAGCAGCAGGGTGCCGGCGAGGCCGCTGGTGGCGTCCTGCTCTCCGGTCTGGCTGTGCAGGCCGATGACGATCGCGTCGACGGCGAGCTCGGCCGGGTCGGTGTCGACCAGGCTCAGGTTGGTGGTGCGGGGTGATGTCACTGAAGCTACTCCGGGCGGGCCGGGCCGGTCGCGGCGTCGCGTACCGGCGGTGAAGGTCTCCGGCGGAACCTACCCGCCGGACGTGATGGTTGTCCCGCCGACAGCGTCAGCGGGCTCCCGCCGATGCTAACCAGCCACGTTGTCCCCGGTAAGTTGCCACCCATGACCGACGTGACCTCCGCCGCCGCCGCGACCCGGCTGCGACGTTCCCCGCTGCACGAGCGGCACACCGCCGCCGGCGCCAAGTTCGCACCCTTCGGCGGTTGGGAGATGCCGCTGGAGTACGCCGGCGGTGGCGTGCTCAAGGAGCACACAGCGGTCCGGACGGCGGTCGGGGTCTTCGACGTGTCGCACCTGGGCAAGGCCCGGGTGACCGGGCCCGGCGCGGCCGACTTCGTCAACGCCTGCCTGAGCAACGACCTGGGCCGGATCGGCCCCGGCCGGGCGCAGTACACGCTCTGCTGCGACGACGCCACCGGCGGCGTGGTGGACGACATCATCGCCTACCTGTACGCCGACGACCACGTCTTCCTCATCCCGAACGCCGCGAACACCGCCGAGGTGGTGCGCCGGTTGCGCGCCGCCGCGCCCGCGCAGGTCACCGTCACCGACGAGCACGAGGCGTACGCCGTGCTGGCCGTGCAGGGCCCCCGCTCGGCGGAGTTGCTGGCCGCCCTCGGCCTGCCCACCGAGCACGACTACATGAGCTTCTCCGCCGCGAGCCTGGCCGGGGTGGAGCTGACCGTCTGCCGTACCGGCTACACGGGTGAGCTGGGCTACGAGCTGGTGGTGCCGGCCGAGCACGCGGTGGCCGTCTGGGATGCGCTCTTCGCCGCCGGTGCCTCGTTCGAGCTGCGCGCCTGCGGCCTGGCCGCCCGGGACACGCTGCGTACCGAGATGGGCTACCCGCTGCACGGGCAGGATCTGTCGCTGGACATCAGCCCGGTGCAGGCCCGCTCCGGTTGGGCGGTCGGTTGGGGCAAGCCGGCCTTCTGGGGCCGCGACGCGCTGCTCGCCGAGAAGGCCGCCGGCCCCCGGCGTACGCTGCGCGGCCTGGTGGCCGTTGACCGGGCCATTCCGCGGCCGGGGATGACCCTGCACGTCGGTGACCGGCAGGTCGGCGAGGTGACCAGTGGCACCTTCTCGCCGACCCGCAAGCAGGGCATCGCGCTGGCCCTCGTGGACACCGACGCCAACCTGACCGACGGCGACGAGGTCGAGATCGACATCCGGGGCCGCCGAGCGCCCCTGAAGCTGACCAAGCCCCCCTTCGTGCCGGCGGTACGACGCCAGCCGGCGTGGGTCGGCCTTGCCGGAGCCTCGATGGCGTACTGCTCGAACGTGGCGTCGCCCTGCGTCTCGGTGATGAGCAGCACGTGGTCGCGCTCGCGGGCCGCGTCGAGGGCGCCACG
>NZ_JBSFBM010000608.1:0-1788 GCF_053592955.1 Micromonospora sp. NPDC002411
GCCAACCGGGCGGCCCGCCGCTGCGTGATGCCTCCGTGGCGGGACGGCGGCCAGGCGCAGTACATCGAACGGCCGGTGCCGAAGGTCACCGACACCAGCACCGCGAGCGTCCGGGAGTGGGCGCGGCAACGACTGCACGAGCCGATCGCCCTCCGCGACCTGGCCGAGCAGGCGCGGATGAGCGTGCGCACCTTCACCCGACGCTTCCGGTCGGAGACCGGCCTGAGCCCCGCGCAGTGGCTGCTGCAACAACGCACCGACCACGCGAGGCTGCTGCTGGAGACGACCGACCTCACCGTCGACCAGGTCGCCCACCGGTCCGGTTTCGGCACCACCGCCGCCCTGCGCCAGCAACTCCACCAACGCATCGGCGTGGCGCCCTCGACCTACCGCCGCACCTTCCACCGCCGCCCCGAGCTGATCGAAACCTGATCCGAGCCCTGCCGCGTCCCCTCGTGGGCCCGACGGGTGCGCGGCCCTCCACGAGCGTGATTCCGCTGCGGCATCTTGATGCCAGAGCGGAATCACGCTCAACAGAGCGGGACGGTCGATGCTGCGACACGCCCGGCCACCGGCGAGCGCCACCGCCGCTCAGGCGCGGAGCATCTGGAGTTGGGCCTGGTGTTTGGGCAGGTGGACCCGGGTGTGCAGGTCCAGGGTGCGGGACCAGGGCAGCGACTCGTCCACGATGAGGTCGAAGCCCTCACGGAGGTGCGTCTCGACCGGGGTCTCCGCCGCCAGGCCGAGCTGGTCGACGAGCCCGCACAGGCGGTCACTGGTGGTGTGCAGCAGGGCGGTCAGGCCCCGCAGGCCACCCTGCTCGGCGGCCAGCGCGTCGAGCTGCGGACGGTGGATGTCCTCTTCCAGCTCGTAGTAGGCGAACGGCGACCCGGCCAACAGCGCCTCGGTGGCCTGGATCATCAGCTCGTCGTTGGCGACCAGGTGGGCGACGATCTGCTCAGCGCTGAGCTGCCCCTCCGGTGCCGGACCGAACCCGCCAGCATCCACCTCGGCCAACAAGGCCCCGTAGGCCCGCCGCAACCCTCCGCTCTCCGCCATCCCCCCAGTCAACCCGCCCTGCGGGGAGTTAGCGGCGGGATTGGCGGGAGCGGAGGTAGTCGGAGACCACGTACTCGCCGAGGTCGTCGGTGTCCGGCGTGAACATGCGGCCCCGGCTCCGGCGGGCCACCGCGTCGATGAAGCGCCGCAGACCCGGGTCGTCGCCGAGCATGAACAGGTTGAGCGTGGCGCCGTACCGACTCAGCCGGTCCACCTCACGGACCGTCGCCTCGATCGTCTCCGGAAGCGGCGGCCAGTGGAACAGTGCCTCCCCGTCGTCCGGGTCCAGGTGCGCGGTGGGCTCCCCGTCGGTGACCACCAGCACCACCGGCTCGGCGTCCGGGTGCCGACGCAGGTGTCGTCCCGCCAGCCGCAACGCGTGCTGGAGGTTGGTGCCCTGCTCCATGTCCGGCTCGACGGCGGCCAACTCCTGCTGGGTGAGCGTCATCGCCTCCCGGCCGAAACCCACGATCTGCAGGGCGTCCTGCGGGAAACGCGTCTCCATCAGGTGCGCCAGCGCCAGCGCCGTCTGCTTCATCGGGCCCCAACGACCCTGCGAGATCATCGAGTACGACAGGTCGACGCAGAGCACCACCGCCGCCGAAGCTCGCTTCTCGGTCTCCACCACCTCGAAGGTTCCGCGAGCCAGACACCTGGTGGAACAACCAGAACGAGGTGCTCACGGTTAACGCGACGCACGTCCGAGTCGCCGATGTGCTCAGGGACTAC
>NZ_JBSFBM010000609.1:0-1778 GCF_053592955.1 Micromonospora sp. NPDC002411
GCTGCTCGTGGCGGCGCTGCTCGTGGCGGCCGCGCCGACCGGGTCGGCGCCGCCGGAGCCGCCGCAGGCGGACAGCGCCGCCAGGGCGAGCACGGCGGTAGCCGTGGCCCACAGAGGCCGGGTACGGCGGAGGTCGACTGCCATGGAGCACTCCTTGCGTCTGGGTGCCGTCCCAGGTCTGCTCGCCCGGGCCGCGGCACTGCTGACGACATCTAACTGTGCGGTCCGGGCATCGAGCTCTCGGGTGGCCGTCAACGAGGTGAACATGCCTCGTCACGGACGGCTGACGCCGATTGACGGCTCACCGACGTACTGATATCTGTTAATACAGTTTCCTGATGCTTGCGGTGCCCGCCGGGGCCGAATCGCCGCGCCGGGCACCGACCGGCCGGCGGCCTGCCGCCCCTTCCCCGAGGAACACCATGGTTCACAAGAGAACAGCCGCCTACGTCGCGGGCACCCTGCTGATCGGCGTCGCCGCCGTCGGCTACGGCCTGCCGTCGGCCAGCGCCGCGACCGCCGGCCGGATCACCGGCCTCGGCGGCAAGTGCGTCGACGTAGCCGGCGCCAACTCGGCCAACGGCACCGCCGTCCAGCTCTACGACTGCAACGGCAGCGCGGCCCAGACGTGGACCGTCGGCAACACCGACACCTCGATCCGGGCGCTCGGCAAGTGCCTCGACGTCACCGCCGCGTCGACCGCCAACGGTGCCAAGATCCAGCTGTACGACTGCAACGGCACCGGCGCGCAGAAGTGGACCGCCAGCAACGGCGCTCTCGTCAACTCCGCCTCCGGCAAGTGCCTCGACGTCACCGACCGCAGCACCGCCAACGGCGCCCGGTTGCAGATCTGGACCTGCGGTGGCACCTCGAACCAGCAGTGGACCCTGCCCGGCGGCGGTAGCACCCCTCCGCCCACCACCCCGGCCGGGACCAACCTCGACGATCCGGCGAAGAAGGACGTCGCCATGCAGCTCGTCTCGGCTGCGGAGAACTCCTCCCTCGACTGGCGTGCCCAGTTCTCCTACATCGAGGACATCGGCGACGGACGCGGCTACACCGCCGGCATCATCGGCTTCTGCTCCGGCACCGGCGACATGCTCGAACTGGTGCAGGCGTACACGAACACGAAGCCCGGCAACGTACTGTCCGGCTACCTGCCGGCGCTGCGCGCCGTCAACGGCACCCCCTCGCACTCGGGCCTCGACCCGAACTTCCCCCGCGACTGGCGCACGGCGGCCAACGACTCGGTCTTCCGGGCCGCCCAGGAGGCCGAGCGGGACCGCGTCTACTTCAACCCGTCGGTACGCGACGGCAAGAACGACCAGGTCCGGGCACTCGGCCAGTTCGCCTACTACGACGCGGCAGTCATGCACGGGTACGAGGGCATGCGGCAGATCCGCAACCGCGCCCTCGCCCGGGCGAAGCCCCCGGCGCAGGGCGGTGACGAGCGAACCTGGCTCAACGCGTTCCTCGACGAGCGGGTCATCGAGATGAAGAAGGAAGAAGCCCACTCCGACACGTCCCGGGTCGACACCGCCCAGCGGGTGTTCCTCAACAACGGCAACTTCAACCTGAACACGCCGTTGGCGTTCGCCGTCTACGGCGACCAGTTCCGCATCGGCTAAGGCCTGTGTCGAAGTCCTCGGTCGAGCCGAGGCGGAGTCCGGGCGGCGGTCCGGCAAGGCGGATGTTCGTTCGGATACCGGTGTTGTATCCGGGCGAATATCCAACGCGGCCGGTCGTCGTCCGGGCCCGCCGCAGGCCGGCCAGGGGCT
>NZ_JBSFBM010000610.1:0-1753 GCF_053592955.1 Micromonospora sp. NPDC002411
TCTCCACCACGTCGCCCTCGTCCAGCTCCGAGCTGAGCGGGGCCAGGCGACCGTTGATCCGGGCGGCGAGGCAGTGGTCGCCCCGCTCGTTGCCCAGCTCGTAGGCCAGGTCGACGGGGGTCGCGCCGGCCGGCAGCACGACCTGCTGACCGTCCGCGAAGACCTGGATCTGGCCCTCGGCGAGGTCGCAGCGCAGCGACTCGTAGAACTGTGCCGGGTCGGCGGCGTCCGGCTCCCAGTCGAGCACCCGGCGCAGCCAGTCCAACTGCTCGGCGCGGGCCGCCGCGCTGCCGCTGTTGCCCGAGCGCGGGAAGCGGAAGTCGGCGGCGATGCCGTACTCGGCCGAGCGGTGCATCTCCTCGGTGCGGATCAGCACCTCGACGGTGCGGTCCTGCGGGCCGCAGACGCTCGTGTGCAGCGACCGGTAGAGGTTGTTCTTCGGTGAGGCGATGAAGTCCTTGAAACGGCCGGGGATCGGTCGCCACGTGCCGTGGATCGCGCCCAACGCGGCGTAACAGTCGGTCGCCGGGCCGTCGACCACCACCACGATGCGGGGCAGGTCGTACGGAGCGGTGTGACTGCCGGCGATGGTGTCCTTCCAGATCGAGTAGAGGTGCCGGGGACGAGGGCTCACCTCGGCATCGACCCGGCTGCGTTTGAGCGCCACCCGGGCCGAGGCGACCACCGAGTCGAGGTACGCGTCCCATCCCGGCCGGTCGTGCACGTGCCGGGCCAGCCGGGCGTGCTCGTCGGGCTCCAGGTGCAGCAACACCACGTCGTCCAGCTCGCGCTTGAGGGTCTGGATGCCCAGCCGGTCACAGAGCGGGACCAGCACCTCCTGGGTCTTGCGGGCGATCCGTTCCCGCGAGGCCGCCGACCGCACACCCAGGGTGCGCATGTTGTGCAGGCGATCGGCCAGCTTGATGATCAGCACCCGGACGTCCTTCGCGGCCGCCACGATCATCTTGCGGATCGTCTCCGCCTCGGCGGCCTTGCCGTAGAACGCCTTGTCGAACTTGGTCACCCCGTCGACCAGGTGGGCCACCTCGCCGCCGAAGTCCTCGGAGAGCGCCTGGAGGGTGTAGCGGGTGTCCTCCACGGTGTCATGCAGCAGCGCCGCGACCAGGGTGGTGGAGTCCATCCCCAGCTCGGCGCAGATCTGCGCCACCGCGAGGGGATGGGTGATGTACGGCTCCCCGCTCTTGCGGAACTGCCCGCGGTGCATGTTCTCCGCGATCGTGTACGCCCGGCGCAGCACGGCGGGGTCGGTGCCGGCGTGGATCCCCCGGTGCGTGCGCACCAGGTGGGTCACCGGGTCGGAGTCGGTGGTCGGCCAGCTGAGCAACGACCGCAGCCGCCGGGCGAGCGGCAGCTCACCCGGCTGTGTCGGAAGGGCGCCCCCCAGGGCGGCGCCGTGTCCGGCGTCGACGTCCACGAGGGACACCTCCTCACCCCGGCTCCACGCCGCCGAAGGCCGGCGGCGGGAGCAGGCCCACGAATCGGGCAGGACTGCACTTCTCTAACAGCCTAAGCGAGTCGACGTAGTCCGATCGGTCAGTTGGTCATGAGCGTTCGGTCGAGAGTTGCGGGGACGAGCCGTTCTCGGCCTTCGCCAGCAGGTCACGGAACCGTCCCGCGCCAGCGGCCGGGGAGGACCAGGCAGTGGGGTGACCGGCCGCAAGGTGTTCTTCCAGTTCCGTGGGCACGGCCGATCCGAGGCGCCGGACGGGCCGTGGACGTACTCCGACCTGGC
>NZ_JBSFBM010000611.1:0-1752 GCF_053592955.1 Micromonospora sp. NPDC002411
CGTCACCTTGCTGGCGGACTGCTCGCGGGCCTGTCGTAGCGGCGACGCGTCTCGTTCTGGCCGAGTTGCAGGCCCCGGGCGAGGGTAGGGATCGCCGCGGGTGCCGCCGGCGCCGCCGCCGGTCTGCTCCGCGACGACCTGGGCGAGGACGTGATGCTCGGCGACAGCGGCGCGAACGCTCTCGGGGCGCTGCTCGGTGTCGCGCTGGCCGCCCGTACCGGCCCTCTGGGCCGGGCCGGTCTGCTCGCGGTGCTCGCCGGGCTCACCGCCGCCAGCGAGAAGGTCAGCTTCACGGCGGTGATCCAGCGGACGCCGGGGCTGCGCGAGCTCGACGCACTGGGCCGGCGCGCCGACTGACGTGACCCGACCGGCCCCCCTCGCCGGCGCCGGCCGGCTGGCCGGGGCAGCCGCGCTCATCGCCGTCCTCACCGTGGTCAGCCGGCTGGCCGGCTTCGGCCGTACCGCCCTGTTCACCTGGAGCCTCGGCAACACCGACCTCGGCGGCACCTATGTGGTGGCCAACGCGGTGCCGAACTTCATCTTCGAGATCGTCGCCGGCGGTGCGTTGGCCAGCCTCGTCGTACCGCTGCTGGCCGGCGCTGTCGCGGCCGGCGACCGGACGACGGTGGCCCGGACCACCGGGGCGCTGCTGACCTGGACGCTGGCCCTGCTGGTGCCGCTCGCGGTGCTGGTGGTGCTGCTCGCCGGGCCGGTGGTCGAGTCGCTCGGGCACCACCTGACCGCCGCCCAACAGCAGAGCGGCGTCCGGATGTTGCGGGTCTTCGCACCGCAGTTGCCGCTGTACGGGGTGGGCATCGTGCTCACCGGGGTGCTGCAGGCGCATCGGCGCTTCGCCTGGCCGGTGCTCGCGCCGCTGCTGTCCAGCCTCACCGTGATCGTGGTCTACCTGGGGTTCACCGCGACACAGGGCCGCAATGCGACGGTCGGAGGGGTGAGCCCGGGCGGTGAGCTGCTGCTGTCGGTCGGCACGACCCTCGGCGTGGTGGTGCTGTCGTTGTCCCTGCTCGTCCCGGTCAGCCGGCTGCGCCTGGGGATGCGGCCCGGGTTCGGGTTCCCGTCCGACGCGCGGGCCCGGGTCGGTGGGTTGGCGGTGGCCGGCGCGGTCACCGTCACCACCCAGCAGATCGCCCTGATCGTCAGCCTGAACCAGGTCACCGCCGGCGCGCGGAGCAACCCGGGCGTCTACAACCTGGCGCAGACCGTCTACCTGTTGCCGTGGGCGGTGCTGGCGGTGCCGTTGGCGGTCGCGGCGTACCCGACGCTGGCGGCGGCGCGGGCCGCCGGTGACGAGGACACCTACCGGGCGACGCTGGCGCCGGCCGTGCGGGGGGTGCTGCTGTTCAGCTTCCTCGGCACCGCCGCGTTGATCGGCACCGCCGGGCCGGTCGGGCATTTCTTCTTCCCGGCGTCCACCGCGTCCACGGCCGCCGCAGCGATCATCGGGTACGCCCCCGGGCTGGTCGGTTACGGGCTCTTCGCGGTGCTCACCCGGGCGCTCTACGCCCGGGGGGAGACCCGGGCGGCGACGGCGGCCACCGCTGTGGGCTTCCTCGTGGTGCCGGCCGTCGTCGTGCTGTTCGGCGCGCTGCTGCCGCTGCGGGACCGGGTGTTCGCGGTCACGTCCGCCAATTCGGTGGGGATGCTGGTGCTCGGGGCGTTGCTGCTCCTGGCGGTGCCGACATGGCAGCGTTGATCTTCGTGGTCTCGCCCAGGAACTCGGCCTTCTTGAAC
>NZ_JBSFBM010000612.1:0-1710 GCF_053592955.1 Micromonospora sp. NPDC002411
GGTGTTGTATCCGGGCGAATATCCAACGCGGCCGGTCGTCGTCCGGGCCCGCCGCAGGCCGGCCAGTGGCTTCGACACAGGCCCTAACGGCCGCAGGCGTAGCCCTGCATCCCCCGGGGGTTCGCACCGGCGGCGAGCACACCCGTCGCCGGGTCCCGGGTCACCGCACAGAGCCGGCCGAGGCTCCACCCGTCGACCACCCGCACCTCGTGCCCGTACGCCCGCAGGGCCGCCAGCACGCTGTCGTCGTACCGGTCCTCCACCACCAGGACACCGGGCTCCATGTCCCGTGGATAGAACGACCCCGGCAGGCCGAGCGTGTGCCAGGCCGGGGCATCGATCGCCTCCTGGAGGGTCTGACCGCCGACGAGGTGCCGTAGCAGGAACGGCAACTGCCACTGGTCCTGCTGGTCGCCACCCGGTGTCCCGCACGCCAGCACCGGCTCCCCGTCGCGGTGCACCATCGTCGGGCTCAACGTCGTACGCGGTCGCCGCCCCGGCGCCAACGACGACGCGAGGCCCTCCTCCAGCCAGAACATCTGCAACCTGCTGCCCAGCGGGAAGCCGAGTTCCGGGATCGTCGGCGAACTCTGCAACCAGCCACCGCTCGGGGTAGCGGAGATCATGTTGCCCCACCTGTCGACCACGTCGACGTGACAGGTGTCGCCACGGGTCACCCCGTCCGACTGCACCGTCGGCTCCCCCGTCGTCGGGTCCGTCGGATCAGCCCGCCGCCCGACACCGGGTCGGACGTGGGCCGGCAGGCGAGGCTGTGCCCCGTCGGGACGTCCCGGCCGCAACTGAACCGACGCGCGGTCACCGACCAGGGCAGCCCGCTCCCGCGCGTACTCCCGGGAGAGCAGCGCCTTGGCGGGCACGTCGGCGTCGTCGCCGTACCAGGCCTCCCGGTCGGCGAAGGCGAGCTTGAGCGCCTCGACCTGGGCGTGCACACCGGTCACGGTGCCCGGGTCGTACGCCTCGGGCTCGTCGAGCGCGTCGAGGGTGGCCAGCGCCTGCAACAGCACCGGGCCCTGACCCCAGAACCCGGTCTTCGCCACCGAATAGCCGTGCCAGTCGAGGGTGGCGGGCTCCTCCCAGGTCGCCGAGTACGCGGCCAGGTCGTCCCCGGTGACCAGACCGGCATTCGGTCGGCCGCTGGAGTCCTGGAACGGCCGTCGGCTGAACGCGTCGATCGCCTCGGCGACGAAACCCGTACTCCAGGCGCGTCGCGCGGCCTCGATCTGCGCCTCCCGGTCCGCGCCGGCCGCCTGCCCCGCCTCCACCAGTCGGCGCAGGGTGTCCGCGTACGCCGGGTTGGTGACCATCTCCCCCGCGCGCGGGGGCCGGCCGCCGCGCAGCCAGAGCGCGGCGGAGGTGGGCCAGTGTTCCTCGAACAACGACCGCACGGCGGCGACTGTGTCACCCACGCGGCCCACCAGCGGGTGACCGGCGCCCGCGTAGCCGATCGCCGGCTCCAGCACCTCGGCGAGGGTGAGCGTGCCGTGCTCGCGCAGCAGCAGGAGCCAGGCGTCCACGGCACCGGGTACGGCCGCGGCGAGCGGCCCGGCCCCCGGTACGAGGTCCATCCCGAGGGAGCGGAAGTGCGCGATGGTCGCCCCGGCCGGTGCCGGCCCCCGACGCGCGCACCGCTCTCACGCTCCGCCTTCTCGGCGGTCTCGACGTGCCGGAGATCGCCCGGGCGTACCTGAT
>NZ_JBSFBM010000613.1:0-1706 GCF_053592955.1 Micromonospora sp. NPDC002411
TCAGTCGATGGTCGGGGGTGCCGTCCTCGCCGCCTCGGCGAGTGCCGCCGCCGCCGTGGCGTACGGGTTGTAGATGTAGGTGCGTGCCAGGCCCGCCGGCACCGTGAAGTACTCGGCCGACAGTTTCGCCGGGTCGCTGGCGATCTCCCCGCGCGCGGGGACGTCGTTGCCGTCGTCCCAGCCCCAGGGCGCGTTCGCCGAGTTGGTCGAACAACTCCAGGTGCCGACGCCGCAGTCGCCGGACGTGTCGCTGGCGAACGTGCCGAGGCTGGCGAACAGGCTCGGGTTGGACCGCTGCGCCCACAGCCCACCGACGGCGAAGATGTCGACCAGCTGATACCGGACGTCGCGGTCGTTGCTGCTGCTCGGCGTCTCGGCGACTGTCGACGGGTAGTAGACCAGCCCGTCGCCGTTGATGGCGTACTGCGGGTAGGCCTTCAGGCCATGGCCCTGAGCCTCCTGTGCCGTCACCGGGTGCTGAAACGCATCGTGCGGTGACGCCTGGAACTGCAGTGTGCCGTCGATGCTCTCCCGGCCACTGGTCCAGGTGCTGCCGGCTGGCGTGTACGAGAAGAAGTCGCTGTGCGCGACGGTGACGGCCGAGCGGAGGACGCCGTACGGGGAGCCGTCGCGCTCGATGGCGAACAGGGTGCCCTCTCCGTCGTTCTCGTGCTCGGTCTCGAAGAACGGGTGGTCGGTCCAGTCGCGGGGGTGGAAGAAGAAGTACGTGATGTACCAGTGGGTGCTCGTCTCCACGACCGAGTAGTAGGCGTGGGCGGCGAGTGAGGTGCCCGCCTGGCCGGCCCGGTCCCAGTTGTTGCGGCCGTTGAGGTCACCGTCGAAGTCGACTGCGCTGATGTAGTCCGACTGACCACTCAGCGCGTGACTCCCGGTGGCGTCGACGTCCTGGTAGTGGATGGGTGCCCAGCGGAGGGCGAGTTCGGCACGGCTGACGGCGGCTGCGGCCGGTGTCGGCGCGGCGAGGAGAGAGGCGGTCAGCACCGCGGTGGCGGCCGCCGCGATCAGCGTCCTCATCGTCCGGGGTCGCCGGGTCCTGCTGCTTCTGTCGAGCATGGTGTGCTCCCACGTCCGAGGTGATAGACAAATATGAATCATTGTCGGTGTGGGCGCCCGGCGTGTGTCCGTCCGGCGAAGAGGAGGCGGACGATGCCCGACCGGACTGCGGACGGCCCTTTTCCGGGGCCGGGCACGCGCTTGCATCGATGTTTGTCGACTGCCATGCTGTGGTTCGGTCGTGCTCGGGAGCCAGCGCGCACCACACCTTCTCCGGTCCACGGGACGCACGCGGTGGTCAGGTCACCCGTGCCGGGCAGTCCTCGTCGGCGACCGGTAACCCGAGCGCGGCACCGGCTACCACCTCGGTCATCGGTGCCCGGTAACCACCGGAGGTACCGATGCTTCGCATGTTCCTCGCCGCCACGACCGCGGCGCTCGCCGTCCTGGGTGGGGCGAACGCCGCCACAGGGGCCACCGGGGCTACGGAGGCCACAGGGGCCACACCCTTGGCCACGACGTCACCGGGGCCCACGCCGACGATCGCGTGCCCGCCCGCGTTGCCGATCACCGCCAACGTCGCCGGCGTCACCGCCACGAGCGTGACCATCTCCTACTCGATCTTCTTCCGCCCGCCCTGCGGCTACGACCCGCCGATGACCGTCAGCCTCTTCGCCAACCGCGAGGACGCC
>NZ_JBSFBM010000614.1:0-1686 GCF_053592955.1 Micromonospora sp. NPDC002411
GCCGGCGGGCGGGCCCGCCGGGGTCGGGCCGGGCGCAGCCGGCGCGGTGGGCTGACGGCGGCGCAGCAGGAGTACGCCCACCACGGCGAGCAGCAGCAGAAGGAGTACGCCGCCGCCGACCAGCAACCAGGGAAAGCCGCCTCCGTCGTCGCCTGCGGCGGCCGGCGAGGCGGACGGTCGAGGTGGCGCCTCGGCCACGGCCCGCAGCTCGGCCGGCTTGTCCTGGTTGGGGTCGACCTTCCAGCTCACCGAACGGCCGTTGACAGTGCCATTGCTGTCGATCACGCGACCGGGGAATGTCACCGAGATCTCGAACGACATGAGCTTGAGGAACGCCTGCTGTTGCTGCGGATTCTGCTGGGCGACCTTTCCGCCGTATTTCTTCGGATCCAGTGGCAGTGTGAAACGGTACAGATCGCCGTCCCGGACCAGCTTCACGCTCTCCGTGTCGAAACCGGCCAGCGGCGCCTTGCGGTAACTGATCTGGGAGCCGTAGAAAGTGTCGTCCTGGTAAAGGGTCTCCTCGCCGGCAGGCAGCGCGGGAATGTTCTGCCGCAGCTCCGCGAAGGCGGCCGGGACGTTCTTGTTCCGGGCGCTCAACACATTCTTCTGGGCCGTCAGCAGCAGTTGACCGTCGACTGTGTCGTCAGCGTTGACGGTGAGGCCCATGTTGAGTTGCATGCAACCGCTGAGCGCGGCGAGAAGAATGAGACACACCGCGACGCGGAGTGCCTTACCGCGGTTGACTCTCCTGTTCATGGGCTCAGTGTGTGTGATCGCTTTCACACCAGCAGTCAGCGATCGGTCACAAGACAGTCGCCGATTGTACGGGCGCGCTGTCGCCTTCGAACGAGTCCGCCCCCAGCCTCGATAAATACCCTGGAGTGTTGGGCCACCCTCGTCGAGCACGGGGCCGGCTCAGCCCACCGGAGGTCTCCAGTCCGCGTAGCGGGCCATGCTCCGCAGGGCGGCCCGGGCCGGGGTGAGCCGCAACGCGTTGTCCCGTACCGCGACGGCGATCGGGTTGCGCAGTTGCTGGCCGAAACGGCCGGCGTTGAAGGAGGCCCGGGCAACCGCCTGGCTACGTGGTCGACGCTGCTCGTCGTACGCGGCAAGCGCGGCGGGCACCGCGGCGGCACCGGCGGCGCAGACGGCGCCCAGCACGACCGCGTCCTCGATGGCCTGCCCGGCGCCCTGCCCGAGGTTGGGTGTCATCGCGTGGGCGGCGTCGCCGAGCAGCGCGACCCGTCCCCGCACGTACGTGGGCAGCGGCACGGCCAGGTGGTGGATGTCGTTGCGCAGGACGACTCCGGGTGGGGTCGCCGCCATCAGCGCCGGGATGGGGTCGTGCCAGTCGCCGAAGCGCTCCCGCAGGGCCGCCAGTTCGTCGGGGGCGTGGCCGCCGGGTGGCGCGTTCAGCGCGGCGTACCAGTAGAGCTGGCCGTCGCCGATCGGCACCATGCCGAACTCGGCGCCCGGTCCCCAGGTGATCGCGGCCGGGACCGGGTCGGGGAACGCGATCGCCGCTCGCCAGGCCGTCGATCCCGCGTACACCGGGCCGGGGTGTCGCGGCCAGAGCTGGGCGCGGACCCGGCTGCGCAGGCCGTCGGCACCGACCACCAGGTCGGCGCGGAGGGTGTGCGGCCCGTCGGGGCCCTGGTAGCGCACCTCGGCGTGGTCGGGGCC
>NZ_JBSFBM010000615.1:0-1660 GCF_053592955.1 Micromonospora sp. NPDC002411
GGTCCAGCCGGCGTCGAGCCGCGTCGGCCCGTCCGGTGTCCCACGGCTGCCGCCAGGCCAGCGGCAGGGTGGAGATCGACCCCCGGGCGGCGTCGTCGGGCAGCAGGTCGGCGAGCACCCGGGCCAGGTTCAGCGTGTACGTCAGACGTTGCTCGGTGGTCCAGTCCGGGTGGTACACGTCCTGCTTGACCACCGGGGCCTGGAAGGCCGCGTACGGGAAGCCGTTGAGGGTGACGACCTCCAGGCCGCGCGCGTCCAGCTCGGCGCGCAGCCGACGACGCAACCCCGCGTCCGCGGCCAGCTCGGCGGCGACCGGGGCGGCCAGCCACAGGCCCAGCCCGAGCAGGTCACTGCCGAGCGCCGCACGGACCGGCAGGGCGTACGTGTCCAGTTGACCGAGGATGCCGGCGAGATCCTCGGCGGGGTGCACGTTGGTGCAGTACCCGAGGTGGACGGTCTCACCGCCGGCATGTCGCAGCCGCATCAGCTGCCGCCGCGCAGGATCGAGTTGCCGGTCTCCGGGTCCACGGCGGCGGGGTCCTCCACGTCGCTGAGGTCGAGCCGCCCCGACTGCCCGTAGAACTCCACCGGGTTGCGCCACAGCACCTTGTCGACGTCGTCGTCGCTGAACCCGGCCTCCAGCATCGCCTCACCGGTGGCCCGGGTCAGCAGCGGGTCGGAACGCCCCCAGTCGGCGGCCGAGTTGACCAGCATCCGTTCCGTGCCGTACTCGCGCAGCAGCTCGACCATCCGCGACGGCGTCATCTTGGTGTCCGGGTAGATGGAGAAACCCAGCCAGCATCCGCTGTCCCGGACCAGCTTGACGGTCACCTCGTTGAGGTGGTCGACCACCACGCGACCGGCGTCGATGCCGGATTCGGCGACCACTGCCAGGGTGCGTTCGCAGCCGCGCGCCTTGTCCCGGTGCGGGGTGTGCACCAGCGCCGGCAACTCGTACGCCACGGCGAGGGCGAGCTGCGCCGCGAACGCCTCGTCCTCCTCCGGCGTCATCGAGTCGTACCCGATCTCGCCGACCGCCACCACCGCGTCCTTGTCCAGGTAGCGGGGCAGCAGGTCGAGCACTGGGCGGCAACGCGGGTCGTTGGCCTCCTTGGGGTTGAGCGCGATCGTGGCGAAGTGGCGCACCCCGAACTGACCGGCCCGGAAGGGCTCCCACCCGATCAGCGAGTCGAAGTAGTCGGTGAACGACGCGGGGCTGGTTCGCGGCTGACCCAACCAGAACGCCGGCTCCACCAGCGCGCGTACCCCGGCGGCGGCCATCCGTTCGTAGTCGTCGGTGGTGCGCGAGGTCATGTGGATGTGTGGGTCGAAGATGCGCATTCACGCCTCCCGGGGCAGTGCGGCGGTGAGCCGGTCGAGCAGGTCGGTGGCGTCGGCGGGCAGGTCCCGGCCGGCGGCGTGCCGTTCGGCGGCGAGCGCGGCCAGCATGGCGGCGAGCTCCCCGTCGGCCCGGGCGTCCAGGTCGGCGACCACGGCGAGGGGTACACCGCTGAACACGCACTTGAGCACCGCCTGCCGCCAAGCGGCCGGATCGAGGTGCCGGGTGACCGTCGCCTCCCGCAACTCGGCAGTGGTGCCGACCCGGATCAGGTCGACGCCGGCGGGGTCGGGTAGAGACACGTTGGCCGCGATCAGTGTG
>NZ_JBSFBM010000616.1:0-1648 GCF_053592955.1 Micromonospora sp. NPDC002411
ATCCAGGGTTCGAACATGGCCGAGGCGCACCCGGTGGGTTTCCAGTGGGTGATGGAGGCCAAGCGCCGAGGCGCGAAGGTGTTCCACGTCGACCCACGCTTCACCCGCACCAGCGCGCTGGCTGACGCGTACCTGCCGATCCGGGCGGGCACCGACATCGCGCTGCTCGGCGGGGTGATCCGCTACATCCTCGAGAACGAGCTGGACTTCCGGGAGTACGTGGTCTCCTACACCAACGCCGCGACGATCGTGACCGAGGAGTTCGCCGACACCGAGGACCTGCACGGGCTCTTCTCCGGCTTCCAGGAGGAGAACGCCTCGTACGACCAGACCAGTTGGCGTTACGAGGGCCACGGGCAGAATCAGACGACCCGCGACACCGAGATCCAGCGGGAGACCGGCGCTGGGCTGGAGCACGAGTCACACGGTGCCCCGGTCGGCGGCGAGACCGAGCGCGACGAGACGTTGCAGCACCCGCGCTGCGTCTACCAGATCCTGAAGCGGCACTACGCCCGCTACACCCCGGAAATGGTGGAACGCGTCTGCGGCATCCCGCAGGAGAAGTTCCTCGAACTGGCGCAGGCCTGGACGGAGAACTCCGGTCGGGACCGCACCGGAATGCTCGTCTACTCGGTGGGCTGGACGCAGCACAGCGTGGGTGTGCAGTACATCCGTACCGGCGCGATCATCCAGCTCCTGCTCGGCAACATGGGCCGGCCGGGTGGCGGGGTGATGGCGTTGCGGGGGCACGCCAGCATCCAGGGGTCGACCGACATCCCGACCTTGTTCAACCTGCTGCCCGGCTATCTGCCGATGCCGCACCACGCCAACCACCCGACGCTCGACACGTGGGTGGACAGCATCGCGCACCCAGGGCAGAAGGGGTTCTGGGGCAACGCCCGCACCTACGGCGTCAACCTGCTCAAGGCGTACTGGGGAGACGCCGCCACCGCCGACAACGACTACTGCTACGGCTACATGCCCCGGATGACCGGTGACCACGGCACCTACCAACAGGTGCTCAACATGATCGACGGGAAGGTCAAGGGGTACATCCTGCTCGGTCAGAACCCGGCGGTCGGTTCGGCGCACGGCCGGGCGCAGCGTCTCGGCATGGCCAACCTCGACTGGCTCGTGGTCCGGGACCTGTTCGAGATCGAGAGCGCCACGTTCTGGAAGAACGCGCCGGAGATCGAGACCGGCGAGATCGTGCCGGAGGAGTGCCGCACGGAGGTGTTCTTCCTGCCCGCCGCCTCGCACGTGGAGAAGGAGGGCACGTTCACCCAGACGCAGCGGCTGTTGCAGTGGCGGGAGAAGGCCGTCGAGCCACCAGGCGACGCCCGCTCCGAACTGTGGTTCTTCTACCACCTCGGTCGCGTCATCCGGGAACGGCTGGCGACGTCGACGAAGCCGCGCGACCGGGCGCTGCTCGACCTCGCCTGGGACTACCCCACGCACGGCCCGAACGCCGAGCCGAGCGCCGAGGCGGTGCTGCGCGAGATCAACGGGTACGACGTGGCCACCGGCCGGCCACTGGCGTCGTTCACCGAGATGAAGGACGACGGCTCCACCGTCGGCGGTTGCTGGATCTACACCGGCGTGTACGCGGACGGCGTCAACCAGGCGGCCCGCCGCAAGCCCGGCGCGG
>NZ_JBSFBM010000617.1:0-1625 GCF_053592955.1 Micromonospora sp. NPDC002411
TGGGGGCTTTGAACACGATCACCTCACCGCGGTGCGGCGACCGGAAGTCGTAGACCAGCTTGTTGACCAACACCCGGTCATCGATCTTGAGTGTGCCCGGCGGACCGCCGGGTCGGCGAGGACCGGGTTGCCCATCGGCAGCATCACGCCGCGGTAGTCGGCGGTCGGCACCCGCTGCACCCGGTACGCGGTGTCGGTGTCGAACCCGCTGGCGAGCTTCGGTGGCAACTCGGCGGCGTCGAACTCGCCGGCCCGCATCCGCTGGGCGCGGACGTTGTCGTCGGCGACGAACGCCACCACGATCCGGTTGTTCGCCGGCCGGCCACCGAAGTAGCGCTCGTTGGCGGTGAGCACCAGCCGGTCACCAGGCGTCCAGGACTCGACCCTGTACGGCCCGGTGCCGACCGGCTTCCGGTTGAACCCGGTGGTGTTGATGTCCTGACCGTTGAGCAGCTTCGACGGCACGATGCCGAGGGTGAGTCGCTGCAGGAACGGCGCGTACGGGTAGCGCAGCGCGAACACGACCGTGGACGCGTCGGGCGCGGTCACCGACTCCACCATGTCGAGGTCGGAGCGCAGCGTGGAGTCCACAGTCGGGTCCAGCACCGCCTGGTACGTGAAGACGACGTCCGGTGCGCTCAGTGTGGTGCCGTCGTGGAACTGCACGCCGTTACGCAGCTTGGCGGTCACGGTGCGCCCGTCGGGCGACACCGTCGGCAGGGCCGCGGCAAGACCGGGGACGAGGCGGTTGTCAGCGTCGCGGGAGACGAGCCCGTCGAAGATCAGCGCGGCGCCGTCGACGCCGAAGTTGAGCACCGGGTTCAGTGCGTCGGGCTCGTCGGAGGTGGCCACGACCAGTGTCGCGCCGCCGGCTGCACTGTCCGGGTTGGTTGGGGCCGAGCAGCCGGCGAGGACGAGCATCCCGGCCGCTACGGTCGACGCCACGAGGCGTCGGAAGGTCGGACGGATCCGGGTCACAGAACGCTCCTGCGGTAGGTGTGGTGGATCTCGGTCAGGTGGGACAGCACTGCGCACAGCAGGTCGGCCTCGTCGGTGTCGCTCATCTCAGGGCAGCCGCGGGCCGGCTTCGCGCTGGACGGCGAGCCAGGTTTCGACGTCGTCGGCCGTGCTGGGCAAGCCCGTCGACAGATTCACCGCGCCGCCGGCGGTGACCAGGATGTCGTCCTCGATGCGGATGCCGAGACCACGCAGTTCGGCGGGGACCAGGTCGTCGTCGGGCTGGAAATAGAGGCCCGGTTCCACAGTGAGCACGTAGCCCTCGTCGAGCTCCCCGTCGCGGTATTTTTCGGGCCGAGCCGAGGCGCAGTCGTGGACGTCGATGCCGAGCATGTGGCCGAAGTCGTGCAGCGTCCATCGGCGGTGGATGGTGGAGCGGCTGTCCATGGCCTCGTCGACGCTCACCGGCAGCACGCCCAGCGCCGCCAGGCCCTCGGTAAGCGTCCGCATGCAGACCTCGGAGACCTCAGCGAACCTGACTCCAGGCTTGATCAGGTCGATGCCGGCCTGCTGCGCGGCGTACACGATGTCGTACACCTGCCGCTGGAGCGGGGTGAAGGTGCCGGAGATCGGGACGGTGCGGGTCACGTCGGCGGTGTAGAGGTGCC
>NZ_JBSFBM010000618.1:0-1617 GCF_053592955.1 Micromonospora sp. NPDC002411
GGACCACGTCCGGCACGTTCATGCTGATGTTCCTGGCCGGCCTGCAGAACGTGCCCGTCGCGTTGGACGAGGCCAGCACCCTCGACGGGGCGTCCCGGTGGCAGCGGTTCCGACACGTCACACTGCCGCTGATCCGGCCCACCACCTTCCTGGTGCTCACCCTCGGCATGATCGGCTCCTGGCAGGTCTTCGACCAGGTGTACGTGATGAGCCAGGGCGACCCGGCCAAGACCACGCTCACCCCGGCCTACCTGTCGTACCGGACCGCTTTCCGGGACTTCGACTACGGCTCCGGGGCGGCGATCTCCTTCGTCCTGTTCCTGATCATCATCGTGCTCACGCTGATCCAGCGCCGGGTGCTGGCCGAGCGGGACACCGACCGGCCGCGACGTGGCTGGCGGCGTCGACGCGTACCGGAGAGGTCCTGAGATGGCCGTGCTCACCGACCGCCCGGCGGCGTCCGCGCGGCCCGACCACCGCGCGGCCCGCACCCTGGCCACCCGCTTCCTGGGGTACGCGACGCTGGTCTTCTTCGGGCTGGTGTTCCTCTACCCGTTCGTCATCCAGATCGGCAACGCTCTCAAGACCGAGCCCGACGCGGCGGCGAACCCACTGTCGCCGTTCCCGGACCCGCTCACCCTCGCCGGCTTCGAACGGATCTTCGCCGGCACCAACTTCCCGCTCTGGCTGGGCAACTCGCTGCTGGTGACGGTGCTGGTCACCGTCGGTCGGGTGTTCTTCGACTCGCTCGCCGGGTACGCGCTCGCCCGGCTGCGGTTCCGGGGTCGCGGCGGGCTGTTCGCCGCCGTCATCGCGGTCATGGCGGTGCCCGGGGTGGTGCTGCTGATCCCGAAGTTCCTGGTGCTCAACCAGCTCGGCATCTACAACAGCTACGCCGGGCTGGTGGTGCCGTTGCTGGCCGACGCGGCGGGCGTGTTCATCATGAAGCAGTTCTTCGAGTCGATCCCGGTCAGCGTCGAGGAGGCCGCCCGCATCGACGGGGCGAGCATCTTCCGCACCTTCTGGTCGGTGGTGCTGCCGATGGCGAAACCGGCGCTGATAACCCTGACCATCCTGTCGTTCCAGGGCTCCTGGAACGAGTTCCCGCACAGCCTCGTGTCGGTGCAGGACCCGGACCTGTTCACCCTGCCGCGCGGGTTGGCCGACCTGGTCAGCGGCTCGCTCGGCAAGGGCACCCAGTACCCGCTGAAACTGGGCGCGGCGTTGCTGGCCACCATCCCGGTGGCGATCATCTTCGTGGTGTTCCAGCGATACTTCGTCCGCGACGCCAACGACGGCTCGGACAAGGGCTGACCCGGCCGGGTCACTCGCCGGGGCGGTCCTCGGCGAGTGGCTCGGTCGGCACCGCCACGTGCAGGCGCACCTGCGGCACCAGCATGTCGTCGACGTCCAGCGCGCGGGCCGCGCCGTCGGGCTCCCAGCCGGTGCTGGTGAGGAACTTCCGGGTCGCCTCGTCACCGTCGAACGCCCAGGCCACCGCCCGACTCAACCCGTCCTCCCGCGGCCCCACCGCGTCCACCATCACCAGGCACCCGCCGGACTGCTCCTTCGCCGGGTCGAGGTCCTTCGGCGCGGGGCCGTAGTGCAATTGGAACC
>NZ_JBSFBM010000619.1:0-1575 GCF_053592955.1 Micromonospora sp. NPDC002411
CCGTGACCGTCGCCTCGGTGGGTGCAGAGCAAAGGACGAAAGCAAGAGACCTACGCCTGAAGGCTGGCGGCGGCCCTACGCCTGAGGGCTGGCGGCAACACGCCACCGGCTCTCGGCGGACAGCGCGAGCAGCGCGACCAGCGCGAGCAGCGCGACCAGCGGGCTCGTCAGACGAGCGCGGTCGGGGCCTGCGGGGCGACCACCCCCGGTGGGGCCGGGGTCGACGCAACGAGTGAGACGGTCGGCGGCAGCGCCGGCGGAGTAGGTGGCCGCAGGGAACTGCGGCCGGCGGCCCAACTGTCCAGCAGGTGCGCGGCGAACAACCGGTCCAGCGCGAGCCCGGCCGCCGCGCCGAACAGCACGTCGGGGGCGAGGGCCGGCTCGACCGCGACCAGGCCACCGCACATGTCGTGGGCGGCGATCTGCTCGTGCACCGCGTCGGCCTCGACGTGCTCGTCGTAGAAGCGGGTGGCCACCTCGTCGAAGCCCAGCCGGCGCAGCCCGTTGCCGTAGCGACGGTTCGGCAAGGAGGAGGTCATCTCGAACGCGGCGAGGTGTCCCAGCAGCGCGCCGCGCAGTCGCCGGTGCAGCCCGAACAGCGACATCAGGTTGTTGGTCGCCAGGGTCACGGCCGGTACGGCGTCCAGGTGGGCGGCGTACCCGACATCCAGCCCGAGCCGGTCGAGGGTGCTCCGGAACAGCTCGGCGTGCATCCGGTCCAGCCGGCCGTTGCCGTACTCGTCGGTCTGGATCTCCACGAGCGCGGCCTTGGCCGGGCCACCGAGGCGGGGCAGCGCCCAACTGTGCGGGTCCGCCTCGCGCAGGTGGTACACCGACCGGTGTACGACGAACTCGCGGAACTGGGCGAGGTCGGCGCGTCGCTGGAGGTCGGTGGCCAGCGACGGTCCGTCGTCGGCCGCGACCACCTCGGCCAGGCCGGCGGCCACCCCGGCGACGGGCGCCACCGGCGTGCCGACCAGCCGGCGCAGCGCCGCCTCGAAGAGCCGTTCGCAGTGGGCGCGCAGGGCGAGCAGCGTCGGCTGCCACTCCCACGACTCGTCTACACCACTCCAGCCCCGGTAGTGCAGCTCGTAGCAGAGGAACAGGGTCAGCTGGAGGTCCTCGTCGGTGATCGGGTCCGCAGGGTCGAGGTCGACGCCGAGACCGGTCGGCAGGTCGTGCGGCGGACGCCGCAGAGCCTCGACCACAGCCGCAGAGAGCGGGCCGCGCGGCCGCGGAAGGGTCGCGGGACCGTAGCGGCGGTCAGCGGGCTCGGACATGGGACCTCCAGCGTCGTCGGGCCGCTTCTGATGCCCTGGCCAGGGGTGACTAAACGAAGTCCTGGGCGTTCGCGGTGACCTCCACCTGCTCCCGGACCTTCCGGGCGGGAGCGCCGTCGGCGTACAGGCCCCGCAGATCGGCGAACGCCGGCTCCGGCGGCGCCAACGACACCGCCGGGTCGACGACCGCCTCCAGTACGCAGCGCACATGGTCAACCGCCGCCGAGACCTCAACGGCCAACAGATCTGCATCATCCTGACCGTCCGCGACACCAGGGGCGGCCGATGATCCGGG
>NZ_JBSFBM010000620.1:0-1554 GCF_053592955.1 Micromonospora sp. NPDC002411
CTCGGCCAGCGACCGCACGAACCGCTCGGGGCCGCCTTCGTCGCGGCGCAGCGTGCCGACGGTGGTGGCCTCGATCGCACCGGTGAGCACCGGGTGCGCGCTGACCTCGATGAAGATCCGGTGCCCCGCCGCCTGCGCGGCCTGCACCGCCAGGTCCAGACGTACCGGCTGACGCAGGTTCCGGTACCAGTAGGCGGCGTCCAGGACACCGCCGTCCTCCACAGTGGAGAACACCGGCACCGTGCCGGGAAGCGGTCGCACCCCGTCGAGCAGGCGGGCCAGCTCGGCCTCCACCGGCTCGACCAACGCGCAGTGCGACGCATAGTCCACCTTCACCCGCTTGGCCCGCACCCCGGCCGCCTCGGCGGCGGCCAGGAACGCGTCCAGGTCCGCACCGGCCACCACCACACTGGTCGGGCCGTTGACGACCGCGACGCTCACACCCTCGGTCAACAGGGGTGTGACCAGGTCCAGGCCGGCGCTGACCGACACCATCCCGCCACTACCGGCGATCGCCAGCAGGGCTTGACTGCGCAGGGCGACGACCTTCGCGGCGTCGCTCAGCGACAGCACTCCGGCGACACAGGCCGCCGCGATCTCGCCCTGCGAGTGACCGATCACCGCATCGGGGGTCACGCCCTTGGAGCGCCACACCTCGGCCAACGCGACGTGCACCGCCCAGAGGACCGGCTGCACCACGTCCACCCGCTCCAACGGATCGTCCGACCGCAGCACATCGAGAAGGTTCCAGTCCACGAACGGCGCCAACGCCGCCGCGCACTCCGCGATCCGGGCCGCGAACACCGGCTCGGCATCCAACAACCCGACGGCCATCCCCACCCACTGGGAACCCTGACCGGGGAACACGAACACCACACCGGCGGAACGGGCCACACCGGACACCACAGCGCTGGACGGTAACCCGTCGGCCAACGCGGCAAGACCGGCCCGATGGTCCGGGCCGAGCACCACCGCGCGGTGGTCGAAGACAGCACGCGAAGCGGCCAGCGAGTACGCCGCTTCCCCGGCATCGCCGTCCCACGCCGCGAGCCGTTGCGCCTGCCCGGCGACCGCCGTCGCGCTGCGCGCCGACAACAACCAGGGCGCACCGGGATCCGTCGCGACCGACTCGGCCACAGGTATGACCGGCGGCTCCTCGATGATCACGTGGGCGTTGGTGCCGGAGACCCCGAACGACGAGACTCCCGCCCGGCGCGGGCGCTCCCTGGCCGGCCACGGCCTCGGGTCGACGAGCAGCTCCACCGCACCGTCGGACCAGTCGACGTGCCCGGTGGGCCGCTCGACGTGGACGGTCCGCGGCATGGTGTCGTGCCGCATCGCCATCAGCATCTTGATGATCCCGGCGACGCCCGCGGCGGCCTGGGTGTGCCCGATGTTCGACTTGATCGAGCCGAGCCACAGCGGCTGGTCGGTCGGCCGATCCTGACCGTAGGTGGCGAGCAGCGCCTGCGCCTCGATCGGATCGCCGAGTCGGGTGCCCGTGCCGTGCGCCTCGACCGCGTCCACGTCGGCGGTGGTCAGGCCGGCGTCGGC
>NZ_JBSFBM010000621.1:0-1544 GCF_053592955.1 Micromonospora sp. NPDC002411
TATCTAATCCTGTTCGCTCCCCACGCTTTCGCTCCTCAGCGTCAGTATCGGCCCAGAGACCCGCCTTCGCCACCGGTGTTCCTCCTGATAGCCCGCCCGACGCGTCGACTCCGGTTCTAGCCGGTGACGGTGAACGGTCGGGACACCTTCATGGCCGACGTCTCGCCGGTCAGCGTGACGCTTGTCGCGCCAGGCTTCGCCGCTCCCGGAACGCTCACCGTCGCGCCCGAGATGACACCGTCACCGTTCGCGCGCACGGTGGTGACCGCGACGCCGTTGCCGAAGGCGATCGTGACCACCTCGTTCGGCACGAACCCGAGACCGTCGACGGTGATCGCCGTTCCGCGCGGCCCCGAGGCCGTCAACAGCGCCACCCTCGGCTGGTAGGTCCGCGCCTGCGCCTGCTCGGTCACCTGGACGGTGGCCGTGGCCGGCGTACGGGAGGACGCGCCGGTCGCGGTGACCGCGTACCGGCCGGGCTGCGCGTCGTCGGACGTCGGAACCGAGACTCGCACTGTTCCCTTCGCCGAGGCCGCGACCTTCGTGGTCCGGGCCGGGTCGGTGCCGACGCTGACGGTCACCTGCTCGCCTGCGGCGAACCCGCTGCCGTCGACGGTGATCGCGCCGCCGGTGGTGACGCTGCCCGCCGAGGAGAGTGCGATCGCCGGCTGCGATCCACCCCTCGCCACGGTGACGGTGAACGCCTTGGTGCTGCTGGACAGCGTGTCCCAGGCGGTGACGTGCACCGTGTAGGTGCCCTCGCTGGTGTAGGTGTGCTGCCCGGTCATGGCACCGGAGGCGTCGATCGTGACGTCCTCCGGAGCCGTGCCGTCACCCCACTGGACGCGGGCGCGGTAGCCCGTCGTGCCGGGAACGCCGCCGGTCACCGAACCGAGGCTCGCCGTGAGGGCCTGCCCGACGTTCGCCGTCTGGTCCTTCGGTGCGTCGGTGGTCAGCGCGGGGGCCGGCGTGCCGTCGTTGGCGACGGCGAACACGTGGATCCGGCCCGCCGAGCGGGGGTCGCCGGTCTGCGTCGGCAGGGTCACCGACACCAGCGTCTTGCCCGCCGGGATCTGGTACGGCGCGGTGGCGAACAGGAACGGCTGGGCGCCGTCCCGGCTGGTGCCGTGCAGTCGGTACGCCGTCTTGGCGACGATGATGTTGCCGTAGGACGGGGTGCCGTTGGCGTTGCCGCCCAGCGTCCAGTCGCTGAACTGGATCGGGATGCTGGCGGTGCTGCCGTCGCTGAACGTCGCCGTGCCGGTGGTGCTCTGGTTGCCCTGCGTTCCGGCGCCGATGAACGAGATGTTCCGGGCGTCGGCCGGCAGGTCGAGAACGACAGTCGCGCCGTTGCCGGTGGCGTTGTCAGGCTGTCCGGGCGGGATCACCGGCAGGGTGAACTGCAGTGCCGTTCCGGGAACCTGCTGCCGCTGGCCCTGGACCGCGCCGCCCGCCGTGAGGGCGGCCCGCGAGTACGCCCACGACTTGGCGTCGCAGTCGGCCGCGAGGACCCCTTCGTCACCGACGCAGACGGTGTCGAAGGC
>NZ_JBSFBM010000622.1:0-1538 GCF_053592955.1 Micromonospora sp. NPDC002411
CTGATGTCCGTGTCCCGGACACCGCCGATGATGCCGATCGGCAGTTCGATCATTCCGAAGCCCGCCACCGGCCCGGCAGTGGACACACCGATCGGTGCCCGGGTGTCCAGCACCCGGGTCGGAGGGATCGGTACGTAACGCGCGCCAACCTGGGTGCAGACAGGTCCTTCGTACTCCTTGGGCAGTCGGAAATCGGTCTGGGACACCTGCACCTGCACGCAGGCGTCACCGGCTCGCCGCAGCGTGTACTCGGCGGTCGCGGAGTCGGTGACCCGCCAGAACCGCTGACCGGTCAGGTAGTAGGCGTACTGGGACCGCTCCCGCTCGACGGGCCAGGCGGAGTGCGCACCCGACCGGGCGACCACGTCGAACGGGCCGGCGCCGACCTTGCGCTCGACGAGTAGCGGGTCCTGGGTGACCGGGCCCCGAGCCTCTACCGCGCCCCGGTCGCGGTATCCGCTGCCGGTGCCGGTGTTCGCGACGGCTGGATCGTCGGCGAACGACCCGCCGAGCATGTCGGTGTCCAGGCCACCGGGGGCGTTCGCGTCAGCCGAGTCCCGTGCGGGCGAGCCGTCCCCGGTCTCGAGGTAACCCCGGTCCATTCCGCTCACCCAGGCGATCTTCGGATCGGCCGAGAGGTCGTGGGTGCCCTGCCCGGTCGCCGCGACGAACGAGGCGAGGGTCGGGTGATCGATGCCCGCCCAGGTGTAGGGCACCCCACCGCTGGTCGGGTCGAACAGGTTGTAGTCGGTGCTGCTGCCCGCCGCCGACTCGGCGGACACCCGAATGCCGACGGCGTCCGCCGGAGTTGTGCAGACATGGCGCCGGCGGGTCGTGACGACGATGTTGTTGCGGATCGAGGCACCCGGTGAACGCCCGGCCAGTTGAATGCCCTGCCGGCACTCGACATGGAAGGTGTTGCCGGTGATCGTGATCCGTGGAGCGTCCGCTGCCGCCAGTCCGGAGTAGTCGAGCTGGTTCCCGGTGACCGTCGTGTCGGTGACGCCCGGCTCGATGGCCACGGACGCGCCGTGCGTGTTGTAGACGAAGGTACGGCTCAGCGTCACCCGGTTCGACACACCGCTGATCCGTACCCCGTTGGGGCCGTAGGCGCCGGTCTCGACGGTCAGCTTGTCGAGGCGGACTCGCTGGGAATCCCGCACCGTGACGACGTCGGCGTAGGGGGCCCCGAAAACGACCAAGCCCTCCACCGTCACGTCGTGTACGCCAGTGAGGTCGAGGATGGTCCCGCTGACCGCCGCGGTGTTGTACCTGCCCACCCGCGCCATCTGCCAGTTGACGTTGACCGCGCGGAAGATGATCGGCGCCGACTCGGTGCCGGAACGGGTGAACCGGACGTTCTCCTGGTACTCCCCCGGGTGCACCAGAACCGTCTGGCCCGGGCCGGCCACCGAAGCCGCCTCGGAGATTGTGCAGAACGGCCGCTCCTCACTGCCGTCGCCGCTGCTCTGACACCATTGCTCGCTAACATGCAGCTCGCCGCTAGCCGCCGCCGCGCCGGTGACCGGCGCGGCCAC
>NZ_JBSFBM010000623.1:0-1538 GCF_053592955.1 Micromonospora sp. NPDC002411
TCGAATCGATTGAATGACCCGTCATAAAGGAGCAAAGGGCGATATTCCCGGCTGCTTTCAGCCTCTTGCAGCCGGGTCGTGGCCGCGTACGCGAAGGCGGCCCAGCCCCGGGCGGAGTGCGGCTCACCGAGGGCGACCAACACCCGCGCCTGGAGGCTGGCGGCCTCGGCCAGCTCGGTGGTGGCGTTGGCCGGGCGGGGGTCGGCGTCGGTGAGCGCGTCGGAGAGGAGCTGCTGCGCGCCGGCCAGATCGCCAGCCGACACGAGGTCGTGCGCCTGATCAGTCAGTTCACCGAAGCCGGAAGACACGCCCCATCGTGCTCATCCGACGACGGTAAGTACAAGACCCGCGCCGGTGTCGATTGGTCAGGATCCGGTCAGGTGCTCGGCCAATGTCTCGCTGATTCGCCGCAGTTGGTCCACCTGGGCGGGGCTCAACGCGTCGAACAGGTGTCGGCGTACCCCCTCGACGTGGCCAGGGGCGGCGGCCGCGAGGGTGGCGAAACCCTCGTCGGTGAGCATCGCGATCTGCCCGCGCCGGTCGGTGGGGCAGTCCTCCCGGCGCACCCAGCCGGCGGTCTCCAGTCGGGCCACGGCGTGCGAGAGCCGGCTGCGTGACGACCCGGCGGCCTGGGCCAGCTCGCTCATCCGTAGTTGCCGACCGGGCGCTTCGGAGAGTCGGACCAGGATCTCGTAGTAGGCGTGCGGCATGCCCGCGTCACGTTGCAGCTCTCGGTCGAGAGTGTCCATCAGCGCCCGCGACGCGGTGAGGTACGCGCGCCACGTGCGCTGCTCGTCGGGGTCCAGCCAGCGCGTCATGACCGCCATCATACCCCCGATAGTTGAACGTTCAACAAAATCGCGCTAGCATCGGGTCATGGGTATTCACCGGCTCAACCACGCGGTCCTCTACGTCAGTGACCTCGCCCGCAGCGTCGCGTTCTACCGCGACGTGCTGGGCTTCCGTGCGGTGGCGATGACCCCGGACGGCTTCCGCGGCGCCACCTTCCTCCAGGCGCCCGACTCCACCAACGACCACGACCTCGGCCTGTTCGAGATCGGGGCCGGCGCCGGGCGGTCCACCGCAGGCCGGTCCACCGTCGGCCTCTACCACCTCGCCTGGGAGGTGGACACCCTCGACGAGCTGGCCGCCACCGCCGAGCGGCTCGCCGCCGCCGGCGCACTGGTCGGCACATCCGACCACGGCACCACCAAGAGCCTCTACGGCAAGGACCCGGACGGTCTGGAGTTCGAGATCGTCTGGCTGATCCCCGCCGACCTGCTCGACGACAGCGCCCTCGCTGCCCGCAAGCAGATCACCCGGCTCGACCTGGACGCCGAGCGGCAGCGCTACGGCGGGCAGACCAAGGGTGGGGTGGGGATCTCCGTCCCGGCGTGATCGGTCGTGAGGTAGAACGGACCGATGTCGACCGACCGCACCACTGACTTCCTCCGCGAGCTGCTGGTCCGCCAGCTGACGACCTGGCTGCCCGCGGCCCTGCACCGCTCCCGGCGGGCCACCGTCGCGATCGCGGGCAC
>NZ_JBSFBM010000624.1:0-1535 GCF_053592955.1 Micromonospora sp. NPDC002411
AAGCACCCTGTTGAGTTCTCAAAGAACAACCACACACCGACCAGAAGCCCCACCTCAGTGGAACCCCGTATCGGGGCAACCGCTCAAACTTACTTGGTCGAACTTTCATTGTCAACCTCATGTTCGAGGCGATCAATGTGGCTCGTCCGATTCCACGATGACGCACGCCGTACCCGGCGGTCGCTACTGTCGTGGGAAGCCGCAGACCGGCCGATCGCCGCTTCGCGGCTCTCCGCCCGGCTCCTGCCGGCTTCGAAACTCTACCCGGTCGGCTTCGCGTTCGCAACTCCGTATCCGGAGTGTTCCGCACCGCCCGATCCTCGGTCTCGCTCGGCGTTACCGCCACGAGCCCGGTGCCCGTTCTCAGCCGGTTTGTCCGGCCTCCCCCGTGCAGAGAGAAAGTTACGCGGACGGCCCGGAGAAGGCAAATCAGGGTTCATCACTGGTTTGGCCGAGCGGTTCGCGCGGCCTCCGACGCAGCTCAGGCGACAGTCCCTCGCCGAGCTGGGGGACGCGGGCTGTGCCGACGTGCCAGAGTGTCAGGCATGGATGAGTCCGGGCGCGGGGCGAGGGTGTTCGCCGAGGAGGCTCTGCTCGGCCTCCTCCTGCCGTTCTGGCAGGTGGTAATCGGCGCGGTCGTGCTCGTCGTCCTGGTGCTGTCGGTCGGACGGCTCGCTCGGCGGGGCAGGTCCCGGATGACCACGGCGCTGTTGGTCACCGCTGCGGCGATCGCCGGCTTCGCGGTGATCGGCGTCCTGCTGGAGGGCTGAGGCTCTACAGCCGACGGTTCGCCAGGCTGGGCAGCTCGGCCCGGATCGTGGCGAGGCGATCGAGGTCCAGGTCGACGACCGACACACCAGGGCCGTCCGGTAGCTGGGTGAGGACCGTCCCCCACGGGTCGACCACCATGCTGCGACCGAAGCAGGTACGGCCCGGCTCGTGGTCGCCGGTCTGGCCGGCCGCCGCCACGAAGCACTGGTTCTCGATCGCCCGGGCCCGCAGCAGGACCTCCCAGTGGTCCCGCCCGGTGTGCATCATGAATGCCGCCGGCACTACCAGCAGGTGTGCTCCCCCATCGGTGGCGAGCAGCCGGTACAGCTCCGGGAAGCGCAGGTCGTAGCAGATCGACAGACCGACGCGCAGACCCTCGACGTCCACCACCACCGGTTGGTCCCCGGGCGCGACGGTCGCGGACTCCAGATAGGAGACCCGACCGGGGATCTCGACGTCGTACAGATGGATCTTTCGGTAGCTCGCGGCCAGGCTGCCGGTGCGGTCGAAGACCAGCGACGTGTTCCAGGTGTGCTCCGGGTCCGGACCGGCCTCGTGGAACGAGCCGGCGACCAACCAGATCCCGAGCCGCCGGGCGATTCCGGCGAAGAAGCTGCCGACCTCTCCGTCCACCGGCTCCGGTTCGGGCAACCCGGCGGCCGGGCCGAGGTAGTCGACGTACTCAGGTAGGACGGCCAGGTCCGCGCCACCCGCCGCCGCACGTTCCAGCAGGACCTCCGCGGCGGCCAGGTTGGCCTTGCGGT
>NZ_JBSFBM010000625.1:0-1521 GCF_053592955.1 Micromonospora sp. NPDC002411
TCGCACGGCCGACCGGCGGGCCGCTGGGATGGCGTCGGCTCTGTAGGATCCGCTCGGCGGTTGAGCGGAGGAGTGGGATGCAGGCGGAGAGCCCATACAGGTATACGCATATGTTGGGTGCGTGCCAGGTTGGCAAGGCCTGGGCCGCGGTCGACAAGGAAGGCCAGTTCGCCACGGTGGCCGTGTTGGACGGTGCCGCCGCGGCCGACGAACGGTGGCGCGCGGCGTTCGGTGCGGCGGCCAACGCGTTGGCCCAGGCCGCCGGCGGTCACCCCTACGCGGACGCCGACCTGTCAGCGGCCCACCCCTGGGTGGCCTACCGGGCCAACGAGGGGCACGCCCCGCAGCGGCTCTTCCAGAGCCTCGGCCTGGACTACCAGCCGGTGCCCGACCTGCCGGTCTCCGCGCCGCCCGCCTCGGCGCCACCTGCCTCCGCGCCGCCGGTGTCCGGCGTGCCGCAGCAGGTCAGTGGGCCACCGACGCCGGTCTCCGGTACGCCCGAACTGGTAGAGCACCCGCCGCAACTTCCCTGGGCGATGCACGCGGCACCGACCTCGGGGCAGCCGGTGTCGGCGTCCCCACAGCCGGTCTCGGCCGCGCCGTCCTCACCCGCGTCGACGCAGCCGGTCTCCGCTACCCCACAGGCGCCGGTCTACACCACCAGTGCCGAACAGGTCTCTCCGTTCGATCCGTTCCCCACCTCCGGGGGCCGGCGGATCGCACCGGTGGCTCCGAAGCCGAGGCGGCCCAACTGGATTTTCATCACAGGTGCGGTGGTGCTCACCTTGGTCGCTGGCACCACTGGATTCGTCGTGGGCCGCAGCGGCAGTGACGGAGGGTCGCCGAAGTCGACTGCGGCGACCCTGCCGCCGTATGAGACGACGCAGCTGTCCATCAACAAGACCAAGTTCCTCGAGAGCGAATTGGCGCCGCTGGCCGAGCCCTGGCTGGCGCAGGCCAGCTCCTGTGCGGCCTACGACGAGCCGGCCGCCCCGAAACTGCCGGCTGACGAAGCGCAGCATTTCTTCTGCCACTATGGCAACGCGTTCACGCACTTTGTGCTCTATCCGACCAAGAAGGAGAAGGACGCGGCCCGCGCGTACCGCCTACAACTCAACCTTGCCGGCGGGGCGCTGGCACCGGGGTTGCGCCAAGCGACCCGTACGAAGGGCAACAAGTCCGGTGTCGAGGGCAGCTACGTCGAGTACGCAGTCACCATGCCCGACGGCAGGACCCTGTGCGGTCTCTGGTGGGATCGTGACGACACGAATGGCGTCACCTACATCGAGGCGCTCTGCAAGGAGAGCCTCGCGGGCAACTGGGATGCGTTGCGCGATCTCTGGCGTCGCGGTAGCTGAGCGAGGGTCGGACGCAGCCGACCGTGACGGCGTTCGGACCACAAAGGCCTCCGGCTGGTGAACCCGCTTCGCCTGGGCGATCTTCATGATCATCGTCCTGGTGTCGCTGTTCAACTTCCTACTCGTCCGCCGCTCGGCGAAGTGAGGAGAGATCGATGATCTC
>NZ_JBSFBM010000626.1:0-1478 GCF_053592955.1 Micromonospora sp. NPDC002411
CAGTCGGTCAGGACGATCGGTCGCTCGTGCTTCTTGCCGGGACCGTGCTGTGGCAGCAGGCACGGCCAGTGGCTGCCGTAACTCTGCACGCCGACGCAACCCTGTTTCTGGACCCGCTGCACCTTAGCGGCGAGCACAGCACGCATGGTCGCGTCACATGCCTCGATCAGCCCTGGCCAGGCGTTAGAGCAGTAGATGCGCAAGACCGGTACCCGGGCCGTCGTGACCAGATGGCCATCGCCGAGGTACAGACCGAGCAGATAGGCGTAGGCACGAGGGTCTGTCGGACTCTCGACACCCTCACGGCAGCGGAAGCACCTGAGCTGCGTGCCCTGGAACTTCGCCTCTGGTCGGTCATTGCACCAGTGCCAGACCGTCCGATAGGGCAGGCCGGTAGCACGAGCGGTGTCGGCAACCGTGCTGCCAGCAAGGAAGAGTTGCCGCGCACGCGCGCGGATCTCGGGTGGATGCACGAGTTCATACTCGAACATCCGTACGACATTAACTTTGTGCCCTCGGTGGGATTCGAACCCACACTGTATGGAGTTTGAGACCATTGCCTGCTGCCAGTTGGGCTACGAGGGCGCTTCCCTGATTCAGCCCTGACAGGATACCCACTACGCTGAGGGCGGTGACACCCGGCTGGGCGGGTGCCGCGTTCGAACTGGTGGGGGTAGGGCTGGTGGCTGAGATGCCGACGGATGCCGAGCGCAGGCGCGTACTGATCGCCGAGGACGAGGCGCTGATCCGGCTGGACCTCGCCGAGATGCTTGTCGAAGAGGGTTACGAGGTGGTGGGGGAGGCCGGAGACGGTGAGACAGCCGTCCGCCTCGCCGAGGAACTGAAGCCCGACCTGGTCATCCTCGACATCAAGATGCCGATCATGGATGGGCTGGCCGCCGCCGAGCGCATCGCCGGCGCCCGAATCGCCCCGGTGATCATCCTGACCGCGTTCAGTCAGCGTGACCTGGTGGAGCGGGCGCGGGCGGCCGGAGCGATGGCGTACCTCGTGAAGCCTTTCCAGAAGAGCGACCTGGTCCCGGCGGTGGAGATCGCGCTGTCGCGTTACTCGGAGGTCGCGGCCCTGGAGGCGGAGGTCGCGAGCCTGACCGACCGCCTGGAGATCCGCAAGGCGGTGGAGCGGGCCAAGGGCGCGCTGATGACCACGTACGGGATGACCGAGCCGCAGGCGTTCAAGTGGATCCAGCGCACGGCGATGGACCACCGGATGACCATGAAGGAGGTCGCCGAGCGGATCCTCGCGGAGACCGCTGGCGGCGAGGTGTCGCAGCAGCCGACCGTCTGAGCGCCTGACCGTGGCGCGCGGGGGGACGCCCCGCGTGACCTCCGGTGGTTAGCATCGACGTGTGTCCGTCCGACGGGTGATCGCGGTGTTCGGCCTCTTCGCGCTGGCTCTTGCCGGGTGCGACGAGATCGGAAGAGCGGCGGCCGGCGGGATCCGGACCGGACGGGGAACC
>NZ_JBSFBM010000627.1:0-1463 GCF_053592955.1 Micromonospora sp. NPDC002411
GCCGGCGACGGTGCCCGGTCCAGCCAGTCCACGTGCCGTTCGACCAACTCGACCGCCCGCGCCTCGTTCCCGGTCAACGGCCCCGCGCCGCGCGGAGCGCGGCGCCTTGATCCAGAACAGAAGAAATCGGCAATGAAGCCATTCGGCTCCTGTCCCCGCGACGCCGCACGGCTTCTGCCGCCAGGGACTCGAACCCTGAACCCCTCCGGCGGTCTGTGGATCATCGCAGATCGGGCGGATCGGTGTCCTGACCTGGGCTGTGTCTCTCGTTGCCTTACAGCGGTTGACAGCCCTTGTCAGCGTCAGTTGTGCCCGACATGTGCCCGATGATCTTGTGGAGGACACTGGCTGTTGCCGTCCAGTTCGCCACCGGGAACGCTGTCCCCCATGAACCAGGAGGACCGGTTGCGGCAGATAGTTGAGGAGCTCCGGCGGATGCGGGAGCAGTGTGAGCCCAAGTCCAACCAGAATCCTCGGTATCTCCGCTACTCCAACGCTGTGTCGGCGCTGCTATGGATCATCGATGACCTAGCGAAGGAGCGGGCGGCCCAGCTCTCGGCGACCGACGACGTGTCGGGAAGCTAGAGCGCCTCGTCCCGACCGCGGGGACGCAGCACCACTGCTGCAAAATCGCGAACCTGCGCCCGTTTGCCTAGTAGCTCGATCAGCGGGGCCGGCCAACCTATTCGTTTGTGGTGCCTTCACTGGCTTCCTGCTCGTCGCCCGCGCTTTCCTCGGCGACGGGGTTCGAGCCCTCGGCGGCAAGTTCCTGGTCGCGCTTGGCGAAGCTCCTCGCCTTGAGCTCGCGGTAACCGAAGGCGACTCCCGCGACGACGACGCCGACGGCGATCGTCCCCGCGACACCGAGAACCCCGCCTTGCTTGGCACCATCGGCGAAGCCCTGATGGTAGCCGTGGCCCCACACCGCGTTGCCCATGCCAGCCCCTCCCGTATTGCTCGTGAACCGCGGTAGAGCCTAGCGGGAGGTTGTCACTCGACACCCGATCAAACGCGACGCCGCGCTTACAAGAGCTCTGTGCGTCGCGTCCGCACGCGTCCGGCAACGGCTGCACGCTCGGAGCCTCGTCTATGCCAGCGCGCGTCAGTGTGCCGCCGTCCGGCGGCGTTGCTGTCGACAGCCGTTCCGTCGGCGACCCAGGCTGACCCCCGCCGGGGGGATGCGGTCTCAAGCTGTCGGCCGCTGGCAACTGGTATCGGTCTGCGCCAGCAAGCAGGTGACGGGCGTCGTTCGTTTCACGCTCGGAGTCGACCCACAGCGACGCTCGCGCTGCCTCCTTGCTGCCTCCGCCGCCCCACGTATCGCACACAAGCTCCTGTGCATGAGGTCCGCCCACGTCTGGCAACGGTGGCCGATTCGGATCGAGGTCCATCTCCGAGCCAACCGGCCTGCCGTCGTTCGCTGCAGTTGCTGTCAAGTGTTGCGGGGTGGGTCGATCTCTCGC
>NZ_JBSFBM010000628.1:0-1450 GCF_053592955.1 Micromonospora sp. NPDC002411
TGTGGCAGCTCCGCGAAGCTGCTCAACCAGGACCTGACCTTCGTCATCTCCGGTGCGACCCCAGCGGCGTACGCCTCCCGGTCGCTGAACCGGCAGCCGTAGTCGGGCCGCGCCACCACCGCCGGGTCGGTCACGGTGTCGCCGGCCGGGCGCTTGCCGGTGCGTACCCAGGACATCAGGTCGTCCCAGGCGGCGCCGGCCTCCGCCGGGGTGAACTCGCAGTGCTGCGTGGCCCGGATGGCCCGTTGGACCACCAGCTTGCTACGACCGTGCCGTGCCACGTCCGTGGCATACGCCTGCTCCATGCTGAAGGGCACGAACAGGTCACCGAGGCCGTGCAGGCTGAGCACCGGCGCGGTGGGCCGACCGGCGATCCGTGGCACCTCGGTCAGCGTCGGCAGGAGCCGCTGCACCGGGTTCTCCGGCGCGACCCGCCGCACCGTGGCGTTGACGTCGACCGGGCTGTTCGGGGCGTACCGGGTGAGCAGGTTGCTGGAGAGCTGACCGGGCCGCTGGGCGGGGGAGTTGCCACTCCCGGTGGGCACGGTGATCGAGAAGAGGAAGTCCTTCCAGACCGCGAACGCCGCGTCCGCGCCCGGACGCGGCCCGCCCGAACGGTTCACGGTGATGGCCCGCAACTGCTTACCCCGGTCCGTGGTGGTGTCCGGCCCGGTGGGGGTCAACCCGGCCAGACCGAGCGCCACCTGGATCCGGGGTACGGCGTTCGTCAGGTAGTCGGCCGGCGTCGGGTACGCCGGCACCCCGGCGAGGGTCTGCGCAACCAGGTTGTAGTCCAGGTAGAAGTCGAGCAACGTCTGGTCGCCGAGCACCCCGCACATCGGCAGCGCCCCGTCGTAGAAGCCGGGGTACTGCTCCAGCGAACGACCGATGACGTACCCGCCCATCGACACCCCGGCGACGTACGTGTGCTGCGGCCGGCGGACCGTCCGTCCGAAGTGGTCGGCGAGATCCTTGGTGCCCAGCACCCCCGAACGGATGTCGAAGCCGTTCCTGTCGTACGAGGACGACGCCCAGGCGTACCCCTGCTCGAGCAGACGCTGGCGCAGCCCGAAGGCCGGCGGCTCCGGCGAGAGCACAGTGCCCTGGCCGCGGTAGCCGTGCGCCCACATCACCAGGTCGCCGTTCCACCGGGCGGGGACCTCGATGATGTACCCGGCGTGGCGGTGCACGCCCTGGCGTACCGTCGTCGGCTTGCCGCCCACGACCAGCGGCGTCAACGGCGGATTCTCGATGGTGTACCCGGGTAGCGGCTCCCCGACCCTCGGGTCGCGACCGGTGGCGCTCGCCGGCGTGGCACCGGCCAGCCCGACCGCGAGAGTCAGCGTCGCGGTGGCGGTGACCATCTCCTACTCGATCTTCTTCCGCCCGCCCTGCGGCTACGACCCGCCGATGACCGTCAGCCTCTTCGCCAACCGCGAGGACGCCCAGC
>NZ_JBSFBM010000629.1:0-1430 GCF_053592955.1 Micromonospora sp. NPDC002411
CGAGAAGAAAGGACGATCAAGAACTTGCCGTGAGCAACTTGTCGCTAAGAGTTGCCGCGCTGACGACGCGCTTGCCATCCGAGCGCGCCGGTGCCGCCGGTGACCAGGACGGTGCCGGTCGGCTGCCAGGGTTCGGTGGCCGGGGCGGGGGCGCGGTCGATGCGACGGGCGTGCAGGCCGTCGGCACGGATCGCGACCTGGTCTTCTCCGGTGCTCCCGGCCAGGACGGCGACGAGTTGGTCGGTGACGTCGCCGGCCAGGTCGACGATGCCGCCCCAGGTGTCCGGGTGTTCGAGGGCGGCCACCCGGCCGAGGCCCCAGATCGCGGCCTGGGCGGGGTCGGGTGCGATGTCGTCGGTGCCCGTGGTGACGGCCGCGGTGGTGACCGTCCAGATCGGCGCGGTGATTCCGGCCGTGGCCGCCGCCTGGATCAGGGCGAGCAGGTCGGCCGTGGCGTCGAGGTCGCCGGTGCGCGAGGGCACGTGGAGGATGCCGGCCACCTCGTCAGTGAGGTGCCTGGCCTCGCCGATCTCCGGGGTGGCGCCGTGTCGGGTCAGCAGGTCGTGCAGCTGGTGCGCGGTCGGGTCGGCCGGGTCGGCGACGATGCGCCACGCCCCGGCGAGGGTGCCGACGGGTGGGGTGTCGACGGGCTGCCAGGTCTCCCGGTAACGCCACTGGTCAGGGGTGTCGCTCGTGGGTTTCGGCAGGTCCGGCCAGTAGTAGCGGCGTTGGAAGGCGTAGGTGGGCAGGTCGATCGTGCGGGCGCCCGGGTGGCACGGTGTCCAGTCCACGGCGACGCCGCGTACGAAGGCCTGCGCGAGGGCGGTGAGCAGCGTGGTGGGTTGGTCCCGGTCGGAGCGTTGCACTGGTACGAACACGGCGTCGCTGACGCAGTCCGCACCCATCGCGGACAGGACCCCGTCCGGGCCGATCTCCACGAACGTGCTGACACCGAGGCCCTCCAGTGTGGTGATGCCGTCGGCGAAGCGAACCGCCTCACGGACGTGCCGCACCCAGTACGCGGCGTCCTGCACCTCGGCGACCTGACCGGTCACGTTCGACACGATCGGAATGCGCGGCGACTCGTAGGTCAGGGTTGCCGCGACCTGGGCGAACTCGGCCAGCATCGGCTCCATCAGCACCGAATGGAACGCGTGACTGACCCGCAGCCGCTTCGACTTCTCGAAGTGCGCTGCTACCGTCGCAACCTCGTCGGCCACACCGGAGAGGACGATCGAGCGGGGGCCGTTGATCGCGGCGATGTCCACGCCGTCGGTCAGCAGCGGCAACACCTCCGCCTCGGTGGCCCGTACGGCGACCATGACGCCGCCGGTCGGGAGGGCCTGCATGAGGCGGCCTCGGGCGGTGACCAGCGTCGCCGCGTCGGCCAGCGACATGACCCCGGCGACGTGCGCGGCGGCGATCTCACC
>NZ_JBSFBM010000630.1:0-1399 GCF_053592955.1 Micromonospora sp. NPDC002411
GGGCCGTTCGGGGCGGTCAGGCCGTTGGAGGCGCCGTCCTGGTTCACGGCGGTGCCCCGGACCACGGCGAGGACGCGGTGGCCGTTGCGGACCGCGTCGGAGAGCCGCTCGACCAAGAGGATGCCCGCGCCCTCGGACCAGCCGGTGCCGTCCGCGCCCGCCGCGAACGACTTGCAGCGGCCGTCGGCGGACAGGCCCCGCTGGCGGGAGAACTCCACGAACGCGTCCGGGCTGGCCATCACCGTGACGCCACCGGCCAGCGCGAGGGAGCACTCACCGGACCGTAGCGAGCGGACGGCCAGGTGCAGCGCCACCAGCGACGACGAGCAGGCGGTGTCCACGGTGACGGCCGGGCCCTCCCAGCCGAGGGTGTACGCGATCCGGCCGGAGGTGACACTTGCCGCGGTGCCGGTGAGTCGGTACCCCTCGACCCCGTCGGCGATCTGGTCACCGGTGCCGTAGCCGGAGAAGGACGCTCCGACGAAGACACCCGCGGGTTCGCCGCGCAGGCCGGCGGGGTCGATACCGGCCCGCTCGACAGCCTCCCACGCGGTCTCCATCAGCAGTCGCTGCTGCGGGTCCATGGCCAGCGCCTCGCGCGGTGAGATGCCGAAGAACGCCGCGTCGAAACCGGCGACGTCGGCGACGAACCCACCGGCGCGGGTGTAGGAGGCGCCGGGCTGGTCCGGGTCGGGGTCGTAGAGGGCGTCCAGGTCCCAGCCACGGTCGGCGGGGAACCCGGCGATCGCGTCGGCGCCGGACTCGACGAGACGCCACAGGTCCTCGGGTGAGCCGACGTCGCCCGGGTAGCGGCAGGCCATCCCGATGATGGCGATCGGCTCGTCGGTAACACCGGCGGACGGTGCGACGGTCTGCGCAGCGCGTTCCGTCCCGGACAGCAGGGTGTCCAGTTCGGCGGCGAGGACGGCGGCGTACGGGTAGTCGAAGGCGACGGTGGTCGGCAGGCGCAGGCCGGTCGCGGCGGCGAGGCGGCTGCGCAGCTCCACAGCGGTCAGCGAGTCGAAGCCGAGTTCCCGGAAGGGGCGGTCGGCCGGGACGGCGTCGGCGGAGTCGTGACCGAGGACTGCGGCGGCCTCGCTGCGTACCAGGTGCAGCAGGTACGCGCGGCGCTCCTCGACGGTACGGCCGGCCAGCAGGTCGGTGGCCGGGCCGGTGGACTGCGGCTGCTCCTCGACGTCGGTGAGCAGCGGGCTGAGCAGGGGGCTGTTGCGTCGTACCGTGAAGGCGGGTCCGAAGCGTGACCAGTCCACGTCGGCGACCACCACTGTGGTGTCGCCGGCGGAGACGGCGTGGGTCAGCGCGGCGATGGCGCGGGCGGGGTTCATCGCGGTGACGCCGCGCCGCGCGAGCTGGGCGGAGACGCCGGCGTCGGCCATGC
>NZ_JBSFBM010000631.1:0-1394 GCF_053592955.1 Micromonospora sp. NPDC002411
CGCCGCCGGCGCGCGGGTGGTGGGGCTCGACCTGCACCCTCAGCCCGACGGCGAGTGACACCGCCTGCTCGCACCTCATCTGCCGGAGGACCAGTGCCCCTGCTCTACACCATCGGCAAGCTGACCGTGGCGCCCACGCTGCGGGTGGCGTTCCGCCCGACCGTGGAGGGTCTGGAACACGTGCCGGAGACCGGCGGCGCGATCTTCGCCGGCAACCACCTCTCGGTGGCCGACGAGCTGTTCCTCGGCACGGTCGTGCCCCGACACCTGGCGTTCTGGGCCAAGTCGGAGTATTTCAAGGGCACCGGGGTGAAGGGCGCCATCTCCAAGTTCGTCCTCACCGGCCTGGGTGCCATTCCCGTCGAGCGGGCCGGCGGCCGGGCCGCGCTGTCCGCGTTCGACGCGGCGATCCCGGCGCTCAAGGGCGGCGACCTGGTGGTGGTCTACCCGGAGGGCACCCGTTCACCGGACGGCAAGCTCTATCGGGGACGCACCGGCGCGGCCCGGCTGGCGATCGCCGCCGGTGTGCCGATCATCCCGGTCGGCATGATCGGCACGGACAAGGCGCAGCCGATCGGCGCCCGGGTGCCCCGGCCCGGCATTGCCAAGATCACCGTGCGGTTCGGCAAGCCGTTGGACTTCACGGGCCGGCCGGACGACCGCACCTCGCTGCGGCAGATGACCGACGAGATGATGAGCGAGATCCAGAAGCTCACCGGCCAGGAGTACGTGCCCCGCTACGCCCCGCCCCGCGCCCACCCGGACCCGACCCGCGACGCGTGACTCGTCGGCCGCCGTGGTGTGGCTCAGCCTCGCTCGGGTTGGACGATCTGGATACGCAGAGTGTTCAGCAGCGTGGCGCTGTCGGTGACGGAGAGCCGGGTGAACACCCCGGTGGCGATGCTGCCGTGGTCGACTGAGGTGCAGACCACCACGTCGCTGCCATCGGCCCGGCCGACGGCGCAGCGTTCGTGCCGGCCACGGACACCGGTGTCGACGGTCTCGGCCGTCGCCAGCGCGTAACGGTCGGCGAGTCGGCTGATCTCGGCCTCCGCGTCCGCCTCCGGGGTCAGGCGGAAACCGGTGCCGCCGAAGACGGTCACCCGCTTGCCGTTCGTCGTTGAGTAGACGCCGGCGAACGTGTCCTCGGCCAGCAGGTGCTCGTTGCGTACCTCGTTCTCCAGTTGCTTCGCGGTCTCCGCGCTCCGGTTGTCCTGACGCAGGGTGAGGTCCTCGATCTGCTCCGGCAGCGCGGCGCGGGCCGGGTACTGGGCCGAGATCGGGAAGCCGTAGTAGGCGGGGCAACCACAGCAGCACCACGACCACCGGGCGGCCCTCCGGGTCCAACCCGACCGCGTCGCAGCCGAGGATCATCGGCAGCTGGGCCTCGGTGA
>NZ_JBSFBM010000632.1:0-1388 GCF_053592955.1 Micromonospora sp. NPDC002411
AGTCATGGCCGGAACGGTACGAAGCGGCCCCGAACTGGTGATCAATCAGGCGTTGCCGTCGACGGAACGCTCGGTGTACCGCTCCCGACCGGCGCGCTGGCCGCCTCGTGGAGGGCCCTGCCGGCCGCGTACACGCGGTTTCTGGCCGACCGGCTACTCCCCGGCGCCCCCGTGCTGCTGGTCCGCGACGCGCGAACCTGGCCGGTCCTGGAAATCGGTCCGGGGCACAGCTTCCAGGTCGGCTGCCCGGCCAGCGGGCTCGACCCGGTGGACTTCCACCCGGACAGCCACGCGCTGCGGCAGGTACTGCGGTCCGTCGGCGGCGACGCGGCCCGGTGGGCGCCGCCGGAGGTGACCGTGTCGTCGGGGAACGCCGAGCACGGCGTCGACTCGGGCTTCGAGCTGGCCGCGCGGG
This sequence comes from Micromonospora sp. NPDC002411, assembly GCF_053592955.1. Taxonomy (NCBI): domain Bacteria; kingdom Bacillati; phylum Actinomycetota; class Actinomycetes; order Micromonosporales; family Micromonosporaceae; genus Micromonospora; species Micromonospora sp. NPDC002411. The sequence continues at coordinate 416 of NZ_JBSFBM010000632.1, forward strand.
ACTGGTCGACGCGCCACCAGTACCCACTGCACCGGGTGCTGGTACCCCGCCCGGCGGCACTGAGCGCCGCCGTCGCCGACCTGTACCGGCGGTGGCTGCGCGCCGCCGGAAAGACTGGTAACCGGCTGGTGGTGGAGTGTGGGCGTCTGCTCGACCCGTGGCAGGTGGTGCGGGCGGGGCTGGTGCCGTACTGGTGCGAGAACGCCACCCGCCGCAGCGTCGACGAGGCCGAGTGGTGGCTGGCGGGCAGTGAGGCGTTCAGCTCGGTGGACGTGCTGCCCGAGCCGCCCGGGATGCGCTCACCCGCCCTGGCCGGGCTGCCGCAGTGGCTGGCCGTGGCCGGCTTCGGGCAGCGGCGTCGGGCGTTGGACCGGACCACCGCGCGCGGCTACCCGGTGACGTCCGTGCCCACCCGCCGGGCCACCGAGGTCCTGCGTGCCCAGCCGTACGACCTGCCCGTCCCGCCCCCGCTGCGGGCCGACGAGGTCCTCGCCGTGCTCAGCGACAGCGGCGGCCACCAGGGGTTGTTGGTCTCCTGAGACGGAGCACGCCGAAACATCCTCGCGAACCCGGGGTCCCGTGATTGAGTACCTACGGAGCGGGAACATCGCTGGCTGCGACGGCCTGATTGCGCTGCGTGGACGCGTTGTCGCCCGCTGGCATCCCAGTCACTGACCCACTTTTCCGGCCCGGTGCGTGGCTCGACCACGCGCACGACCGGTTTCCCGATCCGGGCGGGGGACCTTCCTGAGGGAGGCGCGGATGTTCGGACAGACGAGTACGACCACGACCACACCACCACCCACCGATCGGGGTCTGGAGGACCTCGACGCGGCGGCACTGGCGTACGCGGCCCGGATCGAAGGGCTGCCTCCGGAGCGTCGGGGGGAGGCCCGTGACGACCTGGTGCGCTTCGCGCTGGCGCCACCGTCAGGTGACTGCACGATCTTCACCGGCGACTGGTAATAGAGGT
>NZ_JBSFBM010000633.1:0-1374 GCF_053592955.1 Micromonospora sp. NPDC002411
GGCGCAGGGATCAAGCCTGACCGCCCGGAGCCGGCCGGGCTGCCCCGAAACCCCCCACAGCAACCGCGCCGAAATAGGGAGGACCCGGGACGAGGCCTGGGCCACCGCGGTCCAGAAGATCGAGCGGGGCCTGGCGGTGGCCGTCGACTACGGGCACCTGCGGGAGAGCCGGCCGGTCGACGGAACGTTGACCGGGTACCGGGCTGGGCGGCAGGTGCCTCCGGTTCCGGACGGGTCGGCTGACGTGACAGCGCACGTGGCCATGGACTCGGTCGCCTCCGCCGGTGCGGAGGTCGCCCGGTGTGCGTACTCCCTGGTCTCGCAATCCGAGGCGCTGCGGGCGCTCGGGGCCGACGGCGGCCGACCGCCGCTCAGCCTGGCCGGCAGTGACCCGGCGGGGTACGTGCGGGCGCTGGCCGCGGCGTCGGCGGTGGCCGAGCTGACCGATCCGGCCGGGCTCGGCGGGCACTGGTGGCTGCGCCAACCGGTCGGCATCCCGCTCGGCCCGGCCGTGGCACGATGACGGGCATGACCACCGACGCCGGGGACCTTCGCGAACTGACCGTCGGCACCGGGGCCGGCCTGGTCGCCGGCACCGGCGACCAGCAGCTCGGCACCGACATGGTGCTGAACATCGGCCCGCAGCACCCCTCGACGCACGGTGTGCTGCGGCTGAAGCTGGTGCTCGACGGCGAGCGGGTGGTCGCCTGCGAACCAATCGTCGGCTACATGCACCGGGGCGCGGAGAAGCTGTTCGAGGTACGCGACTACCGGCAGATCATCGTCTTGGCCAACCGGCACGACTGGCTCTCGGCGTTCTCCAACGAGCTGGGTGTGGTGCTCGCTGTGGAACGCCTGATGGGCATGGAGGTGCCGGAGCGGGCCACCTGGCTGCGGATGGCCCTCGCGGAGCTGAACCGGGTGCTCAACCACCTGATGTTCCTCGGTTCGTACCCGTTGGAGATCGGGGCGATCACGCCGATCTTCTACGCCTTCCGGGAGCGGGAGACCATCCAGGCGGTGATGGAGGAGGTCTCCGGCGGCCGGATCCACTACATGTTCAACCGGGTGGGGGGCCTCAAGGAGGAGGTGCCCTACGGCTGGACCGGTCGGGCCCGCGCGGCGATCGGTGAGGTACGACGGCGGCTGCCCGACCTGGACCACCTGATCCGCCGCAACGAGATCTTCCTGGCCCGGACCGTGGGCGTGGGCGTGCTGTCCGCCGCGGACGCCGCCGCGTTCGGGGCGTCCGGGCCGGTGGCCCGCGCCTCCGGGCTCGACCTGGACCTGCGCCGCGACGACCCCTACCTGGCGTACGACGAGCTGGACGTGCCGGTGGTCACCCGCACCGCCGGGGACTGCCATGCCCGCTTC
>NZ_JBSFBM010000634.1:0-1361 GCF_053592955.1 Micromonospora sp. NPDC002411
ACTTCGGCTTCAACGCCTTCTCGGTGCGGGAGCTCGCCGCCGGTCGGATCACCGAGGAGAGCTACTGGAACCGGCTGCGGGTGCTGTTCGCCGTGGCCGTCGCCGGCGCGCTCGTCATCTCGATGGCGGCACTGGCGACCCCGTGGCCGGAACTCGGTCTGGTGGTCGCCCTCGTCCTGCTCAGCCGGACGGCGATCAACGGCGTCGTGGTGCCGCTGAGGGCTGCCCGTCGGGTCATGAAGGTCGCCACCGTTCTCCTGTTGGAGCGCCTGGTGGCGCTCGTCCTGGCGGTGGTGCTCCTGACGACCACAGCGGTCGGTGCGCTGCCGACGCTGTGGTGGTCACTGGTCGGTGGTGCGTTCGCCGCCTTGGCGGCCGGCGTCCTGCTCGGCGGCCCGTCCCGGCTTCGCTGGGTGCCCACCGGCCTCACCGCACCGTGGCGGGCGACGGCGGGCTACGGCAGGTTCTCGTTGGCCGTCAGCGCCACCTCGCTGGACGTCACGTTGCTCGCGGCGACCGGTGGCAGCGCGCAGGCGGGCATCTACAGCGCGGTGTCCCGATGGACCCAGCCCGTCCAGTTCTTCGCCCAGGCGTACTCGTCCGCCGCCGCACCGGCCATCGCGCAGGCGTCCTCTTCCCGGGTCGCGTTGCAGGCGGTGCGCAGATCCCTCTGGCTGCTCTGCGGAGCAGTCGTCACATGTGCCGCTCTCGTCCTGCTCGCACCCACCGCGGTCTCCCTGGTGCTCGGCGACACCTACCGGCAGTCCGCCGACGTGTTGGTGGTGCTGTCGATCGGTGCCGCGGTGGTGGTGGTGAACCAGCCCCTCGCGACGTTCCTCCAGGCCCGGGGCCACGAGAACGTGGTGGGGATCTGCACGGTCGGCACGGTGTCGCTGCAGTTGGTCGCGGTCTGTGTGACAGCCGGTCCGTTCGGTGCGCAGGGCGCCGCCTGGTCGTACGGGGTGGGTCAACTCGCGCTGACCGCCCTGCTCGCCACGTACGCGTCGCTGCTGGTCCGGCGGCATCGGCGCGACGGGGCCCACCGACCCGACCCGGGCGTGCGTGAGCCCGTACTGGCTGCGGACGCTCGGGGTGCCGACACCTGACCCCGTCTGGTGTGTCGACATTGGCACCTTTGGTGACGTTTCGAAGGCTCCTGCTCGCTCGTTGGGCCGATTGCGGCCATTGACACCGCCGGCAGCTGCCGGCTGGACGCGAGCCATCAGTAACGAACGGAGCGGCAGTGACTTTTTTGACCACTGGACGGCGAGTCCTGATCACCGGTGGAACGGGTTCGTTCGGCCGGACGATGGTCCGCCGACTTCTCGATCGGGACGTCGCTGAGGTCCGGGTGTTCAGCC
>NZ_JBSFBM010000635.1:0-1335 GCF_053592955.1 Micromonospora sp. NPDC002411
AGTGCGGCGGGGTCAGCGGCGGCGGGTGCAGACCTGCTCGGAGCTCGCGACGGTATCGGTGGACCAAACGACCGCCACGGTGAAGCAGTAGTCGTTGGTGCGGTTGAGCGCGTAGATCACGTAGTTGGTGGTGCCGGCGGGCAGGGTCGCGAAGACGTTGCTGTCCTGGCCGGTGCGGCCACCCGCGATGACCACCGGGCCTTCGCTGCCGGCGGGGTACGTCCAGTTCAGGACGATGCTGTCCCGGCTGTCGCGCAACGTCACAGTGCCGGGTGGACTGCCGATCGGTGCCGCGGCGGCGCCTGACGTGGGCGGGGTGACGGTCGGGGCGGGTGCGGTGCTGGCCGGTGGAGCGGCGGTGGGGGAGCCGGTGGCCGGCGGCGGGCTCGGCTCGTCGTCGCCACCGACCCGGGCCACCCCGGCGATCACCGCAGCCGCGCCGAGCAGTACCACGACCACGCCGGCCACCAACACCGGCACCAGCCGGTTGCGCTGCGTCGACGGCGCGCGGTGCACCGGCACCGGGAGCAGCCGGGACGGCGTGTACGGCTCCAGTGGCGCGTACGGGTCGGCTGGCGCGGGCGGTCGGCGCAGCCGGTACACCCCGGACTGCTCCTCGGTGCCGCCGGCCAGCCCGACCACCGACGGGGGCACCGGGGCGTCCGTGGGGTACGGCGTGGGCTCGTTCGCCGGCTCCGGTGGCCACTCCGCCGACCCGAAGGGTTCGTCAGCTGGTGTTCGGGGGTTCGGCACGGCCCCGCCGGCCGCCACCGTCGCGGCGTGGTGTGGCGGAGGCGTTGGCGGATGACCGGACTCGGCCGGGCCGTCGTCGTGGGGTGGGACGCGGGCGGCCGGCACGATCGGAGTGTCCCGGGCGGTCGGTGGGTTGTCGGTGCACACGTGGTCGGGATTGGCCGCAGCGCGGGCCAGGGCCGCCACCTGCGCCGCCAGCGGGTCATCGGCCGGGAGGTGCTGCCGGCACAGCTCGCGGGCCAGCGCCAGGTTGTCGTGTGCCTCGGTGAACTGCCCGCAGTCACGCTGCATCGCCCCGAGCCGCGCCAGCATCTTGATGCCGCTGGGATGCCCGTCGCCGTACACCTCGCGGTGCAGTTCCCAGGCGTCCTGGAGCCGGTCACGGGCCACCGTGCACTGGCCGCGCGCGTACTCCACGGTGGCCAGGTCGGCGTGCGCGGCGAGCACCCGCAGGGATTCGGGGCCGTCCTGTGCGGTCAGCTCGATGATGACTTCCTGGTAGAGCCGGGCAGCTCGGGAGTGGCTGCCGACCCGGTGCAGCACGGCCGCCAGGGTCGCCGCGGCGGCCACCGTGCGCGGGTC
>NZ_JBSFBM010000636.1:0-1310 GCF_053592955.1 Micromonospora sp. NPDC002411
GCTTCGACCTTTCCTCTCCACGTGGCATCCGCGATTGAGAGCGTGGGAGCTGGCCAACCCCGACGGGCCCGAGTCGGCCTGGCCCGACGACGCGGAGTGCCGCTCGGAGCTGGCCGCGATGCAGCTCCGGTTGCTGCGCTACGTCGAAGGGCTGGGCGAGCTCGCCCAGGTGCCCAACGTCGAGGACGTGATGGGCGGCATCATCGCCGAACCACCGACAGTTCCCGGTCAGCCGACACGACGGTCGGCGGTGGCGGACCAGTAGCGTCCGCCTGGGTCACTGCGGCGTCAGGGCCGCCGCGCGGGCGGTGAGGAAGGCCCGTTCCGCCGCGTTGTCCGTCAGTGCGACGGCGGTCCGGTACGCGTCGACGGCCTCGGCGTTGCGGCCGAGCCGGGCCAGCAGGTCAGCGCGGACCGCATGGTGCGGGTGGTAACTGGCCAGGTCGAGACGGTCCACCTCGGCGAGCGCGACTGTCGGTCCGGCCACCTCGGCGAGGGCGACCGCCCGGTTCAGCGCTACCACCGGGCTGGGGGCGATCCTCGTCAGGTGGTCGTACAGCTGGAGGATCTGGCTCCAGTCGGTGTCGGCGGCACGCGGGGCGGTGCTGTGCACGGCGGCGATCGCGGCCTGGATCTGGTACGGCCCGGGCTGGTCGCGACGCAGGCAGCGGCGGACCAGCGCCTGCCCCTCGGCCACCAGTTCGGCGTCCCACCTGCGCCGGTCCTGCCGGGGCAGCGGCACGAGGTCGCCGTCGGCGGTGGTCCGCGCGGCGCGGCGCGACTCGGTGAGCAGCATCAGTGCGAGCAGGCCGAGCGCCTCGGGCTCGTCCGGCATCAGCTCGACCAGCAGACGGGTCAGTCGGATGGCCTCGACGCACAGCTCGGCGCGGACCAGGTGCCGCCCGGCACTGGCCGTGTACCCCTCGTTGAAGATCAGGTAGAGCACCGCGAGGACGGCGTACAGCCGGTCGGGCAGGTCGGCGTCGCGGGGTATCCGGTACGGGATCCGGGCGTGACGGATCTTCGACTTGGCACGGACCAGCCGCTGCGCCATGGTCGGCTCGGGCACCAGGAACGCTCGGGCGATCTCGGCGGTGCTCAGTCCGCCGAGCAGGCGCAGGGTGAGGGCGACCCGGGCGGTCGGGGCGAGCGCCGGGTGACAGCAGGTGAAGATCAGCCGTAGCCGGTCGTCGCGCACAGGTCCCTCCTCGGCAGGGCCGTCGGTGGCGAACAGCAGGGACGCCTGGGCGTGCCGGTCGACCCGGGACGCCTCGCGGCGCAGCCGGTCGTACGCCCGGTTCCTGGCGGTG
>NZ_JBSFBM010000637.1:0-1254 GCF_053592955.1 Micromonospora sp. NPDC002411
GGAAGGCGTAGGTGGGCAGGTCGACGAGGCTTCCACCGGGGTAGCACTGCGTCCAGTCCACCGGCACACCGCGGACGAAGGCTCGGGCCAGGCCGGTGAGGAAGGTCGACACCTGGTCGGGGGTTGCCCGTTGCAGGGGGACGAGCGCCGCCCCGGTCACGCAGTCCGCACCCATGGCGGAGAGGACCCCGTCGGGGCCGATTTCCACGAAGGTGCTGACACCAAGGCCTTCCAGGGTGGCGATCCCGTCGGCGAAGCGCACCGCCTCCCGGACGTGCCGCACCCAGTAGTCGGCGTCAGGTGTCGTCGCGACCTGTCCGGTGATGTTCGAGACGATCGGGATACGCGGCGGGTGGTAGCTCAGCCCGCCGGCCACTCGAGCGAAGGCGTCGAGCATCGGCTCCATCAGCGACGAGTGGAACGCGTGACTGACCCGCAGTCGCTTGGACTTCTCGAACTGGGCGGCGACGGCTGCCACCGCGTCGGCGGCACCGGACAGCACGATCGAGCGCGGCCCGTTGATCGCGGCGATGTCCACGCCCTCGGTCAGCAGTGGCCGTACCTCGGCTTCGGTGGCCCGTACCGCGACCATGACGCCGCCGGGCGGCAGCTCCTGCATCAGGCGGCCCCGGGCCGCGACCAGCGTTGCCGCGTCGGCCAGGGACAGGACCCCGGCGACGTGTGCGGCGGCGATCTCACCGATCGAGTGCCCGACCAGGTAGTCCGGGGTGACGCCGAACGACTCGACCAGGCGGTGGAGCGCGACCTCGTAGGCGAACAACGCCGTCTGGGTGTAGAGGGTCTGGTCGAGGTCGGTGTCGTCGGTGATCACATCACGCAGTGGGCGGTCCAGGTGGACGTCGAGTTCGGCGCAGGCCGCGTCGAACGCGTCGGCGAAGACCGGGTACGTCTCGGCCAGTTCCAGGCCCATGCCCGGGCGCTGTGATCCCTGGCCGGAGAAGACGAACGCGAGCTTGCCGTCGGAGACCTCACCGACGACCAGACCGGCCGAGGCGGTCCCGGCCGCGAGCGCGTCGAGGGCGTCGCGGTGGTCGGCGCCGATCGACACCGCCCGGTACGGCAGGGCGGCGCGGTGCGCGGCGAGGGTGTGACCGACGTCGATCGTGGCGGTGGGGTGTTGGTCGAGGTGGTCGGTGAGTCGGGTGGCCTGTGCGCGCAGGGCGTCGTCGCTGCGCGCGGAGATCAGCCACGGCACCACCTCGTGCGGCGCGGCGGCCGGCTGCTCTTCGACGG
>NZ_JBSFBM010000638.1:0-1237 GCF_053592955.1 Micromonospora sp. NPDC002411
GCGATGCTGCCGGCAACCTGAGTGTTCGGGTGCTTGCGCCCGGTACCAGCGATCTGACCGAATTTACCGCTCTGGCCTGGTTACATGACGGCCAGCCCCGTGCGCCCCGGCTCTGGCCCGCTGTGCTCCGCCCGGCGCTGCGCGCGCCGGTGGTGACGCTGGTCATCTCGGTCGGACTGCTGCTCGCGCTGGCCGCGCCCGCGCTCGGCATGAAGCTGAAGTTCCCCGGCATGGAGGACCTGCCCCGCACCACGCCGGCGATGCAGGCGTACGACAGGCTGACCGCCGCGTTCCCGAGCACCGGCACCAACCACGTGGTGGCCGTGCGGGCGCCGGCCGAACAGGCCGACCGGGTACGCGCCGCCCTCACCGACCTGTCCACCCGGGCGGCCGGCGATCCGCTGTTCGCCCCGGTCGAGGCGGACGGCCCGAAGATCGAGGTGTCGGCCGACCGGCGGGTGTCGGTGTTGGACGTCGCCACCCCGTACGCCAGCCGGGACGACCGGTCGGTGCAGTCGCTGGAGAAGCTGCGCGAGGACCTGGTCCCGGCCGGGTTACGGGGCATCCCCGGCATCGAGTACGCGGTCGGCGGCAGCGTCGCCGACAGTGAGGACTACGCGGCCCACGTGCGGGACAAGTTGCCGTTGGTCATGGGCTTCGTGCTGGTGCTGACCTTCCTGGTCATGGTGTTCACCTTCCGGTCGGTGGTGGTCGCGGCGAGCTCCATCGCGCTGAACCTGCTCTCCGCCGGTGCCGCGTACGGGCTGCTGGTGCTGGTCTTCCAGGGTGAGTGGGCCGAGGGGCTGCTCGGTTTCACGTCGATGGGCGCCATCGTGTCCTGGTTGCCGCTGTTCCTCTTCGTGGTGCTCTTCGGCCTCTCGATGGACTACCACGTCTTCGTGGTCAGCCGGATCCGCGAGGGGGTACGGGCTGGCATGCCCAACCGCGATGCCGTGTCCTACGGGATCACCTCGTCGGCCGGGGTGGTGACCAGCGCGGCGATCGTGATGGTCGGCGTGTTCTCGATCTTCGCCACCCTGAGCACGATCGACATGAAACAGCTCGGCATCGGCCTCGCGGCGGCGATCCTGCTGGACGCCACGATCATCCGGGGAGTGGTGTTGCCGGCCCTGATGACCATGTTGGGCGACGCCAACTGGTGGGCCCCGCGCTTCCTGCGCCCTCGCCCGGCGCCCGCGCCGGCCGACCCGCCGGCCCCCACCCCGGAGCTGGTACC
>NZ_JBSFBM010000639.1:0-1237 GCF_053592955.1 Micromonospora sp. NPDC002411
GGCGGCGTGGCTGCCGGGGCGGCGGCGCGGCTCGCGGCGGTCAGGCGGGGTCGGCGTGCCCGAGACGCCAGTAACCCATGAAGGCCACAGCCCGTCGGTCCAGCCCTCGCTCGGTGACCAGGTGCCGCCGCAGGGTGCGGATCACGCCGGCCTCCCCGGCCAACCACGCGTACAGGGGCGCCGCGGCCACCTCCTCGGGGACCTCCCACAGAATCTCGGTGTCCACGTCCAGGTCCGCGACGGGTTGCCCGGTCCCGGACGGGCCCGGGAGCAGCAGTTCCTCCGCTGCGGCGGCGACCGCGGGCACCAGCCGGCTGCCGTGTGCGTCGAGGCCCCGAGGAAGCCAGCGGACCTCGATGCCGGGGGGTGTGATCAGCGACAACACGTCGTCGGCGTCGGGCACCTCCAGCAGGACCGTGCCCCGGGTGTCGAGGGGGAGCCGCTCGCAGATGCTGGCGATCGCCGGTACGGCGGTCTCGTCCCCGGCCAGCAGCAGGCAGCTCCCGGTCGACGGCCGGAACTCGATGCCGCCGTGGCTGCCGTCGTAGCCCGCGTCCGGACCGACGAGGGCGATCTCGTCGCCGACGCTCGCGCGCCGAGCCCAGCGCGTCGCCGGACCACCATCGCCGTGCAGCACCAGGTCGACGTCGACCTCGGCCAGGTGGGGCCGAACCGCCCGCACCGTGTAGGTGCGAATCGGGTTGCGCAGGTGCTCGGGCAGAGCCCGCCAGGCCGCGTACCAGTCCGCGCCACCGGCGAGGTTCACCCCGTGTTGGCCGGGCATTGGCAGCACCAGCTTGATCCGCTGGTCGTACCCGTTGTCCGCGAAGCGGTCGAGGTCGACGCCGCTGAAGGTCACCCGGACGAAGGACGGGCTGAGTCGGCGTAGCGCCGCGACGGTGACGGTGAACACGCGCCAGGGGGCGATGGGCAGGGTCTCGGTCATGGTGCCTCTCTCGGCTCGGCAGCTAGCGGGGGTTGTTCGTCATGGCGCGGGAGCGCCACAGCAGCCAGACGAAGTACGGGGTGCCGATCATGGCGGTGACCAGGCCGGCGGGGACCTGGGCCGGAGCGATGATCGTCCGGCCGAGGGTGTCGGCGATGCTGACCAGCGCCGCGCCGAGCAGGGCGGCCACCGGAAGCACCCGGGAGTGCCGCCCGCCCACCAGAGCCCGCGCGGCGTGCGGGGCGACCAGGCCGACGAAGCCGATGACCCCGACGGCCGAGACCGCTGTGG
>NZ_JBSFBM010000640.1:0-1234 GCF_053592955.1 Micromonospora sp. NPDC002411
GTGGAGGCGCCCTGCGCGCGGGCGGTGCCGCGGCCGTCGATCTCGCGGACCAGGGTCAGGGTGACGGCGGCGAGGCGTTGCTGAAGACGGTGCGCGGCGTCGAGCGCGGCGACCAGCTCCTGCTCGGTGAGGGGCCAGGCGGCCGTGTCGACGCAGGCAGCGACCGCGTCGTCCGCCTGCGCCAACTCCTCAACCATGACCAAAGACTAGAACAGGTGTACGACAAATTCAGTCACCATGATCGATTGCTGTCAGACCATGCGGAGAGGATTCGGCCGGCGGTGACTGTCACAGGCCGGCGTGCATGGTCAGGCTCTGCCGCAGGTGGAGTTTCGGCCTGGATCCGACGACCGAGCCGACGACCTCGCCCCGACGGAACACCAGCAGCGTCGGCAGGGACATGACCGCGTAGCGTCGCGTGGCCTGCGGGTTGTCGTCGGAGTTGAGCTTGGCGATGACCATCCGGTCGCCGAACTCCTGTGCCAGCTCGACGAGGCTCTTCTCGATCATCTTGCACGGCGGGCACCACTCCGCCCAGAAGTCGACCACGACGGGCCGGTCGCTGGTCAGCACCAGCTCGGCGAACGTGTCGTCGGTGACGGTGATCAGGGAGCTGACGCTCGTTTCCTGGGGCATGTTTCCTCCCGGTGCGCGATGGCGTGGGTGAGCTGGGTGTGCAACTGCTGACGGACCGCTCCGAGTCGATCGAGGTAGTCGTCGACCTCGGCGAGCTTGCGTCGCAGCACCAGCACGGAATCGGGACAGACGTCGCCGGACGCGTTGCCCGCCCGCAGGCAGGCGACGAACGGACGGACGTCGTCGAGGCCGAAGCCGACGTCGAGCAGCGCCCGGATCTCCCGGACGACCCGCAGCTCCGCCTCGTCGTAGACGCGGTAGCCGTTCGCCGAGCGCTGCGGGTGTACCAAGCCGTGGGCTTCGTAGTAGCGCAGCGTCCGGGTGCTCGTGCCGGCCCGTTCCGCCAGCTCGCCGATCAGCATCAGACCTCCTCGACCAGCCTGTCGCGACCAGGCTAAACCTTGCCGTCAGCGTCAAGGCAAGGCTGCGCCCGGCCCGGGCGGGCTGGCTGGCCCGCGCCAGCCCGCCAGGCCCGCGACCGGACCAACCCCGGACATGGCTCAGGGCGCCGGCTTGCCGGCGCCCTGAGCGTGTGAGTCCCAGGGCCTGTGTCGAAGCCCCTGGCCGGCCTGCGGCGGGCCCGGACGACGACCGGCCG
>NZ_JBSFBM010000641.1:0-1224 GCF_053592955.1 Micromonospora sp. NPDC002411
TCCCAGAGCAGGCGTACCGGCAGCACGAAGACCAGCGCGACACCGCGCGCGACGGCCGCGACGAGCGGAAACGCGACGGTGCGGTACGCCACGACGTCGACCGGGCCGGGCAGCGGCCGAGGGTACCCGGCGAGGCTCCAGCGCACCGGCTGGCCTGCGGCGAAACCCTCCACCAGCGCGTCGAGACGGTTCAGGCTGGGCGCCGGCCCGGTCGACGGGTCGGGCGCCTCGGCCCCGTGCAGCAGCCGGTGCCCGTGCTCCTGCACCATCCGGCGCCACTGCGCCATACGCCCCATGCTGGTCAAGGTACGGCAGTGGCCTGTGAGCCCGGCCCCGGGCGGTGCCCGCCGGGCGGCGTCCAACCGGTGTGAGCGTCACACCTGCGCGTCGTGGATGTGACGAGCAGGTGTGACGCTCACCGGGGCACTGCCCCGGGAGAGGCCGCCGTCAGGTCGGGACGGCGGCTTCTCCCGGCTCAGTCGGTCAGGGCAGGGTCCACTTCTGGTTGGCCGCGTTCAGGCAGGTCCAGAGGTGCACGACGGTGCTGTCCGCCGAGTTGTTGCCGGAGACGTCCAGGCACTTGCCCGACGACGGGTTGCGCAGGGTGCCGTCGGACGCCGCCGCCCAGTTCTGCGCCCCGCTGCCGTTGCAGGTCCAGAGCTGGATCTTGGTGCCGTTGGCGGTGCCACTGCCGTTGACGTCCAGGCACTTACCGAGCGCCTTGATCGTCGAGTTCGGCGTCACGGTCCAGGTCTGCGCCGCGCTGCCGTTGCAGGTGTAGATCTGGATCTGGGTACCGTCGGCGGTGCCACCGTTGCGCACGTCCAGGCACTTGCCGGCGAGACCCTTGATCGGGCCCACCCCGTTCGTGCCTCCGCTGCCCTTGACCAGTGTGAAGTCGTCCAGGTCGAAGAGCCCCGTGCCGCTACCGGTGAAGGTGAGGTAGAGGTTCTGGGTGCTGGACGGGACGTTCGACAACGCGGTGGTGACGTTGGCGTAGGTGTCCCAGCTACCGGTGTTGGGCACCGCCACCGAGCCGAGCACCGGGCCGGTGGCCGAGCCGGTGCGCACCTGGATGGTGCCGCCCGCGCCGCCGGAGACGACCCGGGCGGTGAACGAGGTGACCCCGGTCAGGTTGACCCCGTTGTACGCGGCCCAGTCGCCCGGCTCGATGTAGCCGAGGGTCTGCCCGCCGTTGGCACCCGCCTTGGTGAACGCGGAGAC
>NZ_JBSFBM010000642.1:0-1203 GCF_053592955.1 Micromonospora sp. NPDC002411
GCTGGATCAGGTCGTCCGGGTGTGCCTTGAGTGCCTTGCGTAGTGCGGCGTAACCGTCGAGACCCAGTGGGGCCCGGCTCGTGGCGAGCACCGCGGCCTCCGGGGACGCCACAGCGACCAGGTCCGCCACGACGGTGGCCACCGCGTCGAGGACGTGCTCGCAGTTGTCGAGCACGACCAGCCCGTCGAGGTCGGGTGCGACGGCGCGAAGGCGTTCCTCGGGGCTGAGCACCCGCCGTTCCAGGCCGAGATTGCCACCGGTCGACGAGGTGTCCGCGCCCCCGAGGGCTGCGAGCACTGTGGGCAGCACCTCGTCGGGCGCGCGCAGGCCGGCGAGTTCGATCACGCGTACCGACTGCCCGGCCGCCCCCGTGCGCCGCGCCACCTCGGCGGCGAGGCGGGTCTTGCCCGCGCCGCCGGATGCCACGATCGTCACCACTGCCGCGTCAACCAGTGCCTCCACCACGGCCTCGACGTCTCGTTCCCGGCCGACGAGGGCGGTCATCGGCCGACGCCAGGCGGTCGGCAGGGCGATCCGCGTCGGTTGCCGGGGTGTCTCCGCGACGACCGGGGTGGTCAGCTCGCCGCGCAACAGCGCCAGGTGGACCTGTGTGATCACCGGCGACGGGTCGGTGCCGTACCGCTCGGCCAGCTCGGCCCGGAGTCGTTCGACCACCTCCAGCGCCTCCGCCTCCCGTCCCTGGGCGGCGAGGATCCGGACGAGCAGGGCGGCCGAGGGCTCGTCCGGCGGTGTACGGGCGACGAGCCGGCTCAGGTCGGCCTCGTCGAACGGGCCCACACCGGCGAGTGCCGCCTGCGCGCGAAGCGCGGCGACATCGGCGAACAGGCGGGTGTCCTCGGCGCTGACCAGCTCGGGCACCTCGGGGAAGAGGGCGCGCGCCTGGTCGGCGAGGCTGCGGGCGGCCGGCAGATCGCCGTTGTCGAAGACGGTCCGCGCCCGGTCGACGAGGCCCCGCGCCTCGACCGCGTCGACGGTGACCTCCTCGGCGGGCAGCCGGTATCCGCCGGGCACCGCGACCACGGGCAGCCCGAGGCGGCGCACCCGGGACACGAGTGCCTGCACGGCACCTGTCGCGTCGTCGGGTGGGCTCCGCTACTTCGTCGCGGTCGCGGAGGAGTTGCACTTCGGCCGCGCCGCCGCGCGGTTGCACATCGCCCAGCCGGTCCTGTCGCGGCAGATCC
>NZ_JBSFBM010000643.1:0-1196 GCF_053592955.1 Micromonospora sp. NPDC002411
GTCGGTTGGGTGCTCACCGCCGGCACTGTCGGTTATCTCACCTCCAGCGTGCTGGCCGGGTTCACGTTGGCCCGGGTGGGCGTGGGCGCCCTGCTCGCCGGGAGCACCCTGCTGGCCAGCCTGGCGCTGACCGGCTATTCGGTGAGCCCCACGCTGGCCGTGCTGGTGGGTTGTGCGCTGCTGGTCGGGCTCGGGTCCGGTGCTGTCGACTCCGGGCTCAACGCGTACGCCGCCGGGGCCTTCGGGCCGCGCCACATGAACTGGCTGCACGCCTTCTTCGGCCTGGGCGTGGCGATCGGCCCGCTGATCATGACCGGGGTGCTCAGCGCCGGGCTGGTCTGGCGCTGGGGGTACGGCATCGTGGCCGCCGCCCAGCTCGTTCTCGCCATCGCGTTCGCGCTCACCGTGCGGGCCTGGCAACGCGGCGTCCCGGCCGACACCGCTGTCGACGCCGCCGGAACGGAAGGCGCCGGGATCGCGCCCGCCGCGTCGGCGGTCGTCCGGGTTCCGGTCCGGGAGACGCTGCGGCTGCCGGCGGTCTGGTCCGGGCTGCTCGCCTTCGCGCTGTACGTGGCCATCGAGGTGTCCGCCGGCCTCTGGGCGTTCCTCCTGCTGACCGAGGGGCGCGGGCTGAGCGCGGCGGTGGCCGGCGGTTGCGTCTCCGCGTACTGGGGCAGCCTCTTCGTCGGTCGGATCGTGCAGGGTGTGGTGGCCGAGCGGCTGGGTTCCAGCCTGGTGCTGCGGGCCAGCCTGGCCGGAATGGCAGTGGGGGCCGCGCTGATCGCGATCCCCGGGCCGGCAGCGCTGGCGGTGCTCGGTCTGGTCGTCGTCGGTTTCGCCGCCGCGCCGGTGTTCCCGCTGCTCACCCTCACCACCGCCGACCGGGTCGGCCCGGCGCACACGGACCGGGCCATCGGACTGCAGATCGGCGCGTCCGGCATCGGCGCGGCGCTCGTCCCGGCCGCGCTGGGCGTGCTGATCGGCAACACGTCAGTGGAGGTGCTGGGATCGGCCCTGGTGGTGCTCGCGCTGGGGCTGATCGCGCTCTACGAATGGGGTGCGCGGCGACCTTCCGCAGGTCCGTCCGCTGCGGTGGTGCTGCCCGCCCAGCCCGACGGCGATCAGACGTCCGGGCCGGTCCGTCCGGTGGTGGACGGGCGGTAGGCGCGCTGCGGGTCGGTGGCCTCCCGGGTGTT
>NZ_JBSFBM010000644.1:0-1195 GCF_053592955.1 Micromonospora sp. NPDC002411
GTGTGGCGGTGACGCAGGAGGCGGCGAGCCTGACCGGCACGAACCAGGTCGTCGGCACCGCCCTCTACATGGCACCCGAGCAGGTCTCCAGGAACGAGACCACCCCGGCGATCGACATCTACGCACTGGGGGCCGTCGTCTACCACTGCCTCGCCGGCAGGCCCCCGCACCAGGGCGACAATGCCGTCGCGGTGGCGCTGCGGCATCTCGAAGAGGAGCCGCAGCCGCTGCCCGAGGACGTCCCGGAGGCGGTCCGGCGGCTGGTCGCCACCGCGCTGGCGAAGGAGCCCGCTCGTCGCTTCCCGACGGCGGCGGCCATGGCCACTGCGGCGCAGGCACTCACGGATTCGCCCGACCAGTTGCTGCGGACCGCCGTCGCAGCGCCGATCGGGGCACCGGTCGAACGCACCGAGGTGCAGCGTCCGGTCGCCGGCAGCGCGGCGAAGCGGTCGGGCGGCCCTGGGCCGAAGGTGATCGCGGCGCTGGTCGGATCGATGGCCGCCGCAGCCGCAATCCTGGTGTTCGCCGATCCCACCGGGATGATGCCGGGCCGGACCGGGCAACCGTCGACGCCACCCACTGTGTCGCCGACGGTGCCGTCGCCACGCGAGCCCGGCCCCGGCGCCGGCGGCGGTGACCCGGACACCCCAGGCTCTGCCGGCCTGCCGGTCCGCGCGACTGGCTCTGCGACCACGACCCCGACGCCCAGCGGCTCGGCCGGCGCGGGAACGGACGGCCAATCGCCGTCTCCCGGTGAGAGCACCGGGGGAGGGCCCGCGCCCACCTCGTCCGAGAGCGCCCCGACCGATCCGACGACAGCACCGACGGGTGGTACGACAACGGAGCCGACCGAGACGTCCTCGGAGGAACCCGAGGAGGAGCCCGAGGGGGAGCCGGTGGCGGACCCGACGAAGAAGCCGTCGGCGGAGGAGTCCGCGGCGGAGACCTCATCGGTGCCGCAGCTCTAGTACGGCAACGGCAGCCGCCCGCCGCCCGCCCAAGATTCGCGCAACGTCCCCGATGTTGCTGCCTCCAGCTCCCAGGAGACACCAACATCCCTGATGTTGCGCGGATCCTGGCAGCGAGCGCTCGGCCCGGGCCGAGCCCGTTTCACGAGGACTGGCCGGCCTGCCGATACCACTCTGGCGTGGCGGCCGAAGCCGCCACGCCACGGGGGGGGTTGAAGTGTTTGACA
>NZ_JBSFBM010000645.1:0-1191 GCF_053592955.1 Micromonospora sp. NPDC002411
AGGCCCAGCGAGTCGTGGTCGTTGGCGTCGCCGAGGTGGCCGAGGTTCTCCAGCTTCGACTCCTGCAGGCTCGTCGCGATCGAGATCACCGCGGCCCGCTCGGGGAGACCGGCCTTCTTCGTGGCGGCGATGATCGCCTTCACGTTCGCGGTCTGCTCATCGTTCAGGGAGATGTGCGACTGCTCGCCCTGCGGCTTCGGCGCCGCCGACTGCATCGCAACAGCAACAGGCTTCGCGTCCACAGCCGGGGTCGCGGCGTGGGCGGCGATCGGACCGGCGAACACACCACCGGCAAACGCCAGACCAGCAACAGACAGCACACTCTTACGCATGATCGTGTTCATGGGGGAAGCTCCTTCGGGGGTAAGAACACCCGCCTCAGTGGCACGGGTGTGAGCACCTCGTCCGGCGCTGCAAAAAGTCTTAGGGGTTCATCGGCGGCCTGCGAACGGGGGCTCGCGGCGCCGGGTCCCTGTGTAACGACCCGGGGGCCGGGGTCATTCCGGCTCCGTGGCACCCGGTGAAGCGGGGTGCCGGTCGGTGCTGGGGTCCAGGTGTAACGACCCGGGTTCGGGGGTCATTCCCGGGGGTGGACCATCGCGCCGACAGGCCGTGGTCCTGCGATCGTCAGGGTGTGTAACGACCCCGACCCGGCCACGATTCCGGCCGAGATGTGCCGCCGACCACACGCCGATACCACCCAAACGGAACAAACCGCACCAGCCAACCCCACCTCAGACCCCAAAGCACCCAGGGCGGCGGGCGAAACACACCCAGCTCACGCATGATCCACACGACTTCGCTGATGTGGGGGCATCCGTGAGGCTTTGATACCGCGACTTCGCCGAAACGGAGTCGATCAAGGCGCGCGGGTGAGCCAATGCCGACAATCCGGACTCGCGTAACGACTGGATGCAGGCCAGGCACCGTAAGGACAGGGCACCACGTAGGGCAGCGGACCTCACAACCGCGCGTGATCCACTCGACTTCGTGAAAACCGTGGCATCCGAGACGGTCTGACACCCCGACTTCACGGAAACCGAGTCGATCACGAATCAGAGCCGCGCCGAGCGGGCGCGTAAGACCAGAGCCACAGGAAACGTGGCCGAAGCGAGCGAGGCCAGCCGCGGCCAACCGGCCAACGGGCCAACGGGCCAACGGGCCAACGGGCCAACGGGCCAGGCTGCCAGG
>NZ_JBSFBM010000646.1:0-1160 GCF_053592955.1 Micromonospora sp. NPDC002411
CCCACCGCAACTGCTGGGTGCGGCCCGCGCCGCCGCCGAGGACCTGCCCCGTTACCTGGGCGGAGCCGGTTACCACCCGACCGGCATCATCGAGCTACGCGAGGCGGTGGCCGCCGGGTACACCGCTCGGGGGTTGCCCACGTCGGCCGACCAGATCATGGTCACCAGCGGCACGCAGCACGCCCTGGACCTGGTGCTGCGGCTCGCCCTGGCCCCGGGCGGCAGTGTGCTGGTCGAGTCCCCGACCTATCCCAACGCGCTCGCCGCGTTGGCCGGGCGACGGGCCCGGATCACCACCCACGGTCTGGCCGCCGACGCCGACGGCTGGGATTCCGACCTGCTGCTGGGCAGTCTCCGGCAGACCCGGCCCAAGCTGGCCTATCTGATTCCGGAGTTCCAGAACCCGACCGGGCACCTGATGCCCGCCGCGCTGCGGGAGCGGGTGGTGGCCGCCGCCCACGCGGTCGGCACCGACCTGGTCGTCGACGAGTCCTTCGTGGACCTGCCACTGGACGGCACCGAGCTGCCACCCCCGGTCGCCGTCTACGACCGGCACAGTCGCGTGATCAGCATCGGTGGGATGAGTAAGCCCTACTGGGGTGGTCTGCGGATCGGCTGGGTGCGCGCCGCGGCGCCGCAGGTGCAGCGGCTGGCCGCCGTCCGGGTCGGGGTGGACATGGCCAGCCCGGTGCTGGACCAACTGGTGGCGGTGCACCTGCTCGCCCACGCCGACACGATCGTCACCGACCGCCGCATCACGTTGGCCGCCCAACGCGACGCGCTGCTCGACGCGCTGGCGCAGCGGTTGCCGGACTGGCGGGTCACAGTGCCCCGAGGTGGCGTGACGCTCTGGGTCGAGTTGGACGGCCCCGTCTCCAGTGCGCTGGCCCGGGCCGCCGAGGAGGTCGGCGTACGACTGGCGCCCGGCCCCCGGTTCGGCCTGGACGGCACCCTGGAGCGGTTCCTGCGGCTGCCGTTCACCCTGCCCGCCGCGGACCTGGTGGAGGCTGTGGGGCGGATCGCCGCGGTCCGTTACGACCTGGACCGGGCCGGCCGTCAACGGTGGCGGGAGCCGGCGGTCATCGCCTGAGCTCTGCCGGCGAAGGCCGACCCCCGGCAGAGCGGCGACGACGAGCCGACGGCCCCGCACCCGGGCGGGC
>NZ_JBSFBM010000647.1:0-1152 GCF_053592955.1 Micromonospora sp. NPDC002411
CGGCGAATTGTACGACGAGACCGACCGGGACGTGCACGGCGTCGTCCGGGAACCGGACGGGTCCCTGCTGGTGCCCGGTGACTTCCCCCTGCACGACCTGCCGGACCTGGGGGTGCGGCTGAGTTTCCCGTTGTCCCGCGACTACACGACGGTGGCGGGTCTGGTGCTGGCTCGGCTGCGGCACCTGCCCTGCGAGGCGGGGGAGACGGTGCGCCTGCCCGGGTTGACCCTGGAGGTCGTGGAGGTCGCCGACCGGGCCGTCCGTCGGGTGCGGTTGCGCGGGTTCGTCAGCGATCGCTGACCGTCACCCGACCAGGGGACAAAGGCTTCGAATCTGGATGAAAGTCGGATGAGCCCGGTTACCGTGCGATACGTGAAGGACCGAGGGTTGCGTACGTTCGTCACGGTGCTGGCCGGCCTCGCGGTGATCTACTTCGGTAGCGCCGGCCGCAGCCCCGAGGAGGGCCGTGGCATCTCCGGCGGGGTGGTGGTCCTGGCGCTGCTCGCCGCCCTGCTGGTGTGGCACCTGACCCGCCCGGGAGACAAGACGGTGAAGTGAGTGCTCAGCGGGCGGCGACGCGGGTGACCTCGCCGGCCGACTCCTCGCCGAGCGCCACCCGTACCAGCGCCGAGGCGAGACGGCCGAAGTCCGGTTCGTCGACGAGCCCGGCCAGCCGGTCCGGGGAACCCGGCAGACCGAGCCGCTTCGCCCCGGCCAGGGCCCGACGGTCGGCGTACGGGCGCACGTCCGACCAGACCGTCTGAGCTTCGCGCAGGTAGATGTCCGCACCGGTGGGACCGATGCCGGGGAACTCGGTGAGCCGCCGGCGCAGGCCGACCGGGTCACCCTTGGCCTCGCGGTGCAGCCGTCGCAGGTCACCGTGCCAGCGGTCCAGGCACAGCCGGGCCCCGGTGCCGAGCATGGTGGCCGTCCGCTCGTCGTAACGGCGGTAGTGACCCCGACCCAGCGCGTCGACGCGCTGCTGCCAACTGGCCGCCTCCATCGCCTGGGGCGTGCGGTAGCCCGCCGCGAACAGCTCCCGCGCGGCGTCCACCGCCACGCACGCCCGGATCCGAGTGCTCAGCAGGGTGGTCAGCACCAGCAACTGGTACAGCGGTCCAGGTCGGTCGGAGAGCCGGATCCCGGCCTCC
>NZ_JBSFBM010000648.1:0-1089 GCF_053592955.1 Micromonospora sp. NPDC002411
GCCGGGCCGAGGCCGACCGCCGTCGCGCCGGCCCAGCAGCCGCGACCCACCGCCATCGCGCCGGCCGTCCAGCCCGGCCGCCCACCCGTCGCACCGAACGGCTACCCGCGCGGCGCCGCCGCGGTGCCGTCGGCACCGCCCCGCCAGGAACACCCGCCGGCGTACGTCCGACAGGCCGGACCGTCGGTGCCATCATCTGAACCCCGCCGGTCCCGTCCCGGAATGGTGCTTCTGGCCATCCTGCTGGCGGTACTGGTCCTTGTTTGTTCCGGCGTGATTTCCTACAACCTGCGGAAGCAGTCGCAGGCCGGTGAACCCGCCGGGCTGACTCCGCGCGCCGTGACGTCCGGCGCGCTACGACTCGACGGACGCGACGATCCGACCCTGACGTCGTACCGTCGGGAGGTACGACTCCAGCCGGACGGCGGCGGGACGACGACGAGCGAAGGACGACAGACGCGATGACAGCGCAGGCCCGCCTGCTCGGTGGCAGGTACCAGGTCGGCGAGCTGCTCGGCTATGGCGGCATGGCCGAGGTGCACCGCGGTCGCGACCTCCGGCTCGGTCGGGACGTCGCGATCAAGATGCTCCGTACCGACCTGGCCCGGGACGCGACGTTCCAGATGCGGTTCCGCCGGGAGGCGCAGAACGCCGCGTCGCTCAACCACCCGGCGATCGTGGCGGTCTACGACACCGGCGAGGAGACCGCGCCGACAGGCGAGACGCTGCCGTTCATCGTCATGGAGTTCGTCAACGGGCGGACCCTGAAGGAGGTCCTCGGCGCCGAGGGCCGGTTGCAGCCGCGCCGGGCGTTGGAGATCTGCGCCGACATGTGCGCCGCGCTGGAGTTCAGCCACCGGCACGGCATCATCCACCGCGACATCAAGCCGGGCAACGTGATGCTCACCCAGACCGGCCAGGTCAAGGTGATGGACTTCGGCATCGCCCGCGCGCTCGCCAGCGGTGCGACCACCATGACGCAGACCAGCGCGGTGATCGGCACGGCCCAGTACCTGTCCCCCGAGCAGGCGCGCGGCGAGGCCGTCGACGCCCGCTCCGATGTGTACGCCGCCGGCTGCGTGCTCTTCG
>NZ_JBSFBM010000649.1:0-1089 GCF_053592955.1 Micromonospora sp. NPDC002411
GCAACGGCTGGTCGTCCGAGGAGTGGCTGGCCTACCTGCGGTGGGTGGCGGAGCAGGCCCAGGTCAGGGGCATCGAGCCGGAGGGGCCGCCGTGGCGGCCTCCGCGGCCGAGTGGCGCAGCGACACCAGGTGCGTGCGCAGTTCGTTGAGGTCGGCGCAGACCGGCGTGACCATTTCCACCATGCTGTGCCGGAACTCCTGGCGACTCTGGTCGCGGGCGTGGCCACGCAGCGCGGCCAGCACCTGGTCCGCCACCGGAAGGTTGCGCCCGTTGTCCGGGTCGAGCAGCAGGAACTCCTCCTCCACGCCGAGCGTGAGCGTGGACAGGTCGGTTGCGGTGTCGGCGACGGTCGGACGGTATGCCATGGCCGCCTCCATCCACTGCTGCGGCCACGGGTGGACCCGTGGCCGGGGCGGCTCGGGTTCCCGGCGCGCCCGCCGGCAAACACGCCCACCCGGGGTTCTCCCCCGCCGTCGAGCGAACCGGACATCGACGGCACACAGTGGAAAATGTCTGGGACGATGCAGGGATGCTGATGCGTTGGCGTGGTTCCCGCTGGCTCCACATCGCCCTGGGTCTGGTGGCCGGTGCCGTCGTGGGGTTGGCGGTGTACCTGGCCAGTCGACTGACCGGGCCCGCCCTCTTCGCGCTCTGCGGCACGACGGCGGGTGGCGTCGCGGCCGTGGTGGCCTCGGCGTACTCGCGGTTCTTCCAGCTGGCGGAGGTGACCGTCTCGGTTCCGCAGTTCAGCGAGCTGAGGTTCGCCGTCACCAGGGACAACAAGCAGACCGCTTGGCGCCTGTTCGTCGAGGCGGTCACCCGGGTGTCAGGTCAACCGCTGGCGACCGGTACGGGTCTCGTCCGGGAGGCGATGACGTCGCTCTACCAGCTGTTCGCGATCACCCGGGAGGTGCTGAGCGAGGCGGCGCCGACCATCCGGACCACCGGTCGCCCGACCGTCGAACACCTCGGGATCGCCATGCTCAACAACGAGCTTCGACCTTTCCTCTCCACGTGGCATCCGCGATTGAGAGCGTGGGAGCTGGCCAACCCCGACGGGCCCGAGTCGGCCTGGCCCGACGACGCGG
>NZ_JBSFBM010000650.1:0-1086 GCF_053592955.1 Micromonospora sp. NPDC002411
GCCCTGGTGCTCGCCATCATGGTGCTGCCGATCATCACCTCGCTCTCCCGGGCCCGGACAACGACCGGCGGCGTTGCGGTTGCGTCCGGGCCCGCCGTAGGCCGGCCAGTCCTTATGAAGCAGGCCCTGGAGGACGACGCCGCGGACCGCGTGACGTAGGTCGCTCGGCTTGGCCGGTGGCACGCCTCTGGGAGACTCTGTGATCGTGGACGCGCTCGCGGTACGGGGACTCAGTCGCAACTTCGGCAACCTGGTGGTGCTCGACGACGTGAGTTTCACACTCCCGGCGGGTCGGATCGCTGTGGTGCTGGGCCCGAACGGCAGCGGCAAGACCACCCTGCTGCGCTGTGTGGTCGGCGCGGACCGGCCGGACGCGGGCGAGGTGCTGGTGCAGGGCCGACGGGCCGACGAGACCGACCCGCAGGTGCGGGCGTTGATGGCTGCCGCCCTGGACGACATCGACTTCTTCCCCGACCTGTCCGTGGTCGAGCACCTGGAACTGGTCGCGTACGCGCACGGTGGTGACGCCGAGCCGGTCGAGGAGGTCCTCGCCGAGCTGGGCCTGGAGGCGGCCCGCGACCAGTTGCCGGTGACGCTGTCCAGCGGGCAACGCCGCCGGCTGGCGCTCGCCTCGTGTTTCGTCCGGCCCCGTCGGGTGCTGATCCTGGACGAGCCCGAGCAGCGGCTGGACGTCCGCGGGCGGCAGTGGCTCACCGAGCGCCTGCTCCGGGAGCGCGAGGCGGGCACCGCCGTGCTGCTTGCCTCGCACGACCCCGAGCTGATCGACGCGGTGGTCGACGAGCGCATCGAGATCGGCCGGTGACCGCCCCGACGGCCACGATCGCCGACACGCCGACCGGCGTGCCCACCGCACGGCAGCTGCGGGCGCACCTGCGCAAGGCGCGCAGCCGGCACCACGACCATTCCCTCGGCGACGTGCTGGGCGACGCGTACGTGATCGTCCTGTTCGTGGGCATGTACGGGTGGTTCGCGGTCAGCGCCAGCCGTGACCTGCTGGGACACCAACTTCGCCCTGCTCAGCGTCTACATGGCGGTCATCGGTGTCGGCCTGGGCATGACCATGCA
>NZ_JBSFBM010000651.1:0-1083 GCF_053592955.1 Micromonospora sp. NPDC002411
TCAGCACGCACAGCACGGTGCGGTCGTCGACGGTCGTCGACTCCAGGTACTTGTGTGGCCACTGGACGACGAGGTCGTCGACGTCCGGGAAGCGCCCCAGGCCCCCGGGGTGAGCGCGCCGGAGAAACAGCCCCGCGTCCACTCCTCGGCCGACCAGTCGTACTCGATCAGGTCCACCGGATCACCGGCCTGCGACCCGACCACCGTGACGAACGCATCCAGCAGGCACCGCCGACGCTGCTCGGGGGACATCTCCCGAAGCGCGGCGGCGTCCGAGGCGTAGCTGAACCCGGTCAACACCCCGAGCGGCGAGGTCGGGGTGGAGTTGTCGACCGTCTCGGTGAGCGGACCGGCGCTGCTCGTGGACACCCCGGACAACCCGTCGGCGCGCCAGAACGGCTCCGGGTAGACGGCGTGGACCTTCAGCGCCGAACCCATCGGCATCCGCTGGGTCAGCCCGTCGCGCAACGGAGGCAGCGGTGGGGCGTACCGGATCCGGCCCGCCAGAGCCGGGGCCAGCGCGACCACCAGGGCGTCGCCGTTCACGCGCCCGGTGTCGGTCCACGCCGTCACCCCGTCGACGTTCTGTTCCACGGCCCGCACCGGCGCGGCCAGCGTCAGCGCCCCCGGCGGCAGGGCGGCGGCCATCCGCTCGGCCAGCGCCGGGGGCCCGCCCACGATCCGGTCCTGCTGCGCGCCGCCCGCCATCCCCAGCAGGGGCCCGGTCCCGCCGGCGCTGCGCAGATAGAACAGCAGGTGCAACAACGACACCTCGTCCGCGCCGGTGGCCAGCAATCCACCGGCGAGCAGCCGCCCCAGGTAGTCGGCGGTGTCGTCGTCCCCGGCCGTGGCGCGCAACCAGCCGCCGAGGACCGTCCGGTCCCACTGCGCGGCCTCCGGCGCCTGCCAGGGCGCGCTCGGGTCCAGGCGGGCGGCGTACTCGTCGAGCGTGAAGATCTGCTGGTACCGCTCCGCCAGATGGTCGGCAGACGCGGACGATCCGGTCGATCCGATGGTCGCGCAGGGCGGGATCGCCCGGTCCCGTTCGGTGACCATCGACGTGCCCGAGCAGCCGGGTGCCGA
>NZ_JBSFBM010000652.1:0-1057 GCF_053592955.1 Micromonospora sp. NPDC002411
GGCGGCATCATCGTGCCGTTCATCGGGATCAAGCTCATCGACCTGCTCATCCAGTTCATCCCGGGGATTTCGTGATGCGCCTACCCACCTGCCGGGTTGTCCCGGCGTACCCGATTGAGGGTGGCCAGGAACGGGGCCAGTGAGCGGCCCTGCGCCTCGGCGGCGGCCCAGTCCCGGGGGCGCAGCTCGTACTTCTCGTTGTCCAGGTACTCCTCGGCACCCGGGCGGGCCACGTGCTCGAACAGCTCGAACCCGGCGTACATGCCCCAGGAGGGGGAGAGCAGCGCGGCCAGCACCGCCCGGATCTTGAACATCGGCGGGCCGCCGTGCTGCAACGACTCGTGCAGGATGTCCGGCGTGTTGGGCCAGAAGTTCGGCCGCATGTAGTCGGCCGACTCGACCAGCTCCTCGCAGTACTCCCGCATCTCGGCGGCCGTCGTGCGCCAGGTGAAATAGGTGTACGACTGCGTGAAGCCGATCTTGCCGAGGCCGTGCATGATCGCCGGACGGGTGAACGCCTCGGCCAGGAACAGCACGTCCGAGTCGATCTTCTTGACCTCGGCGATCAGCCAGTGCCAGAAGTCGAACGGCTTGGTGTGCGGGTTGTCCACCCGGAAGATCCGGATGCCCTCGCCGACCCAGTGCAGCACCACCCGCAACACCTCGGCCCGGATGCCCTCCGGGTCGTTGTCGAAGTTGACCGGGTAGATGTCCTGGTACTTCTTCGGGGGGTTCTCCGCGTACGCGATGCTGCCGTCGGCCCGGGTGGTGAACCACTCCGGGTGCTCGGTCACCCAGGGGTGGTCCGGCGCGCACTGCAACGCCAGGTCCATCGCCACCTCGAGGCCCTGCGCCGCAGCCGCCTGGACGAAGGCCCGGAAGTCTGCCGGCGTACCCAGGTCGGGGTGGATGGTGTCGTGGCCGCCCTCGGCGGCGCCGATCGCCCACGGCGAGCCCACGTCGGTCTGACCTTTGACCATGCCCACCTGGCGGACCTGTGCCCCATGGCCTTGATCTTTCCCGGCCCCCAGCCCAAGCCACCATCCCGATCTGCCAG
>NZ_JBSFBM010000653.1:0-1036 GCF_053592955.1 Micromonospora sp. NPDC002411
GGACACCTCCGAGATGGGCCCGCTCATCTCCGCCACCCAACGGGACCGGGTCGCCCGGCAGCGGCACGGTCCTGCTCACCGCCCCGCCGGGAGTTCCGCTGGATCCCCGTTTCGGGGTGGGCTCGGCGGTCGCGCACGCGGCGAGCGGGGCGCTGCCCCTGACCGGGGACTGGCCCAGCCTGCGCCGGGACGTGGACACTCCCACGGACCTGGCCACCGCCATCCGGCTCGGGCTGGGGCCGCACACCGCCGCACTCGTCGCCGCCGCTCATCCCGCGCGCTCCGCGGGCTGACCCGCCCGACCCGCACTGCCGGGGTGTACGGTGCCAGCATGCAGGGCACGGTGGCCAGCTACGACGCGGCGACACGCAGCGGTGTCCTGCTGCTCGACGACGGCACCGAGATGCGCTTCCCCGCACGGGCCTTCGACGCCTCCGGGCTGCGGCTTCTCCGGCTCGGCCAGCGGGTGCACATCGACACGGATCCCGACGGCACGGTCGTCCGGGTGACATTGCCGACGATGATCTGAGCCGGCGAGCCCAAGTTCATTTTGCGTTAACCGTAATCGGGTGATTATGAGCGGGTGAGCACCCCTCGCGAGAACCCGGCCCGCCAGCCCACCTCCGACCTCCGCAACGGTTCCCGCGCTCGCGGCACCGACGGCCGCTTTCGCCCGTCCCGCGCCGAACGGGCGGGCGCCGCCCGCGCCGACACCCTCGCCGACGACCCGGGGGCCGCCTCCTCCGGGCTGGACGAGGTCCTCGACCCCGTGCCGACCAGCGACGAGGTGGACGCCCCCGCCATCGCTGGCGTCCACCAGGTCCTGCCGGACGACCTCCCGACCGCCGCCGCGGCGCAGGACGACGAACCGCCGGCGCCGCTGCCCGAGGACCGGTTCCTCAACCGGGAACTCTCCTGGCTCGACTTCAACGCCCGGGTGCTCACCCTGGCCGAGGACCAGCGCACCCCACTGCTGGAAAGGGCCAAGTTCCTGGCGATCTTCGCCAGCAACCTGGACGAGTTCTTCATGGTGCGG
>NZ_JBSFBM010000654.1:0-1031 GCF_053592955.1 Micromonospora sp. NPDC002411
ATGCGCACCCGGTTGGTCGACCGGCGGTACGGCTGACGCTGACCCACAGCCGCTCCGACCGGGCCGTGCGGACGACCGGCCGTCCTGCGCTGTCGTGCGCCAGCAGCAGCTCGGCAGCCGGACGGTCGAGCAGCAGACCGCCCGCCCGACGCAGCAGATCAGCGGCGGGATCCGGCTGACCGCCGGTATCCCGACCGACCCACACGTAGGCGGTGTCCCGACCGGACGCCGTCAGCTGGCCCACCCAGAGAGGTTATCCATGAGAGCCGAGGTCCGCGCCTTCGTCGTCGAGCAGCTCGCCGACATGAACTACGACGTCGAGGGACTCGACGACGACACCACGCTCGGCCCCGCCGGCGTCGACCTGGAGTCGCTCGCCCTGGCCGACCTGTCCGTCCGGGTCGAGGACCGGTACGGCGTGACGTTCGCCGACGACGAGTCGGAGCAGTTGGCCCTGATGACGGTGGGCGAGTTCACCACAATGGTCGCCAACCGCGTCACCCAGGCGACGACCGGCACGGCGGCGACGAGCGACAAAGCCTGATGGGCGGTCAGCCCGACCTGGGGCGAGCTGACCTGCTGACCATGCTCGCCGAACTCACCGCGAAACCGGCTGCCGAGGTGTCCGACCGGGTCGGCTCGATGGAGCTTGCCTGGCTGGTGCACCTCGTCGAGCAGCGTTACGACCGACGGCTCGACCTCACCGACGACGAGCTGGCCGGAATCCGTACCGTCGACGACGCCCTGGCGGTGTTCCGGGCGTCGCTGACGACCTCCGCAGATGGCTGAGTCGCGCGTCGCGCAGCTCACCGGCGTACACGCGGTCAGTGCCCTGGGTCGGGGTGCCGAGGCGCAGCTCGCCGGCGCGCTGGCCGGTGTTCCGGCGTTCGGAGCGGTACGCCGTTTCGACACCGCCGCCCGCCGGGTCACCGTGGCGGCCACCCTGCCCGATGTCGGTGCGCTGCCCGACGAACTGACCGCCGCCGTCGACGCGGCCTGCCACGCGGCCGGCCTGACCGCCGCGCAGCGCG